>NZ_JAPQLE010000073.1:0-5443 GCF_028982185.1 Wolbachia endosymbiont of Drosophila baimaii
TACTGGTAATCCAAAGCTCCTTAACTCTTTGCACATCGATATTGACAATTGCCCACTTTCTATTCCTATGGATTCGTATTCTCTGCTTTGACTAAGCAGAAACTCAGCTATTGCACTGCTCTCACTTGCAACAACTTCTTCTTTAACAATTTTTCCTTTCTCATCAACGATACTAATAAAAGTTTCTTTGAGTGAGATATCTAACCCGCTATAATATTTCATGAGACTACTCCTACTGTAAAAGTTTAAATTATTTTTGAAGAACCAATTCATTGAATTTGTTACTTCGTGCTAAAATAATGGAGTATGTCTCTCCATCATTCAATCGCAATTACAGTATGTTCTCTAAATTGCACTTCTTTTTCTTGTTCATTTTTCTCTTTTTCTTCTTTAGATCGTTTTATGCTCTCTTTACGTTTTTTAGCACTATTTTTACCCATTTCACCCTCCTCATAATTATTACCTATAGCTTCCTCTATTGAAGCCTCTTCATTGTTCATAATATTTTTTCCTCTGTCCACAATATTTTTTTCTGTCTGCTTACTGCCAGCACTTTCAAGTCCTGGATTTTCTGATAGAATGTCACTTGTTATAACTGGAATTTCTAATTCATCTGCAACGTTATTACTTCTTTTTCGTATTATAAAAGTTCCAGGAGTTTGGCACATTTCATCCCACAAATCTTGACGTTCATGACAGGAATATTTTTGCACATCAATAGAAAATTGCAGAATATTTCTAATTTGCATTAAACTGAATATTAGATCAATATTCTTTTGACGTTTATTGTCTTTTGGATCTTTAGTGTATTCATCATACACTATGCAAGCAGTCTGAACTAATCCATTTACAATACCTGGAAGACGGCTGTTATATTCACGTAAAGCTTCAGATTGCAATAATTTGTTTTCCTTTTCCAGATCTTCTATGCGCTTTTCTATGCTAGATTTAAAAATCTTACACTCCTCTTGAAAAATTACGTTAATTGCACCCTCTTCTGTGTATAAGTAACATACTTCCTTGACTAAGGAGTAATCTTCTTGGCCTATTGAGTAGTGTGTTGCATTTTTCAGTATATTCTGTATGACCGGCCTAATCACTTGCTCATTATGTGATACGTTTTGATGGATTTCTTTAGTGTAAAAAAGCACCTCGACTATAACGTCTGTGTTTGTGTATTCAACATTAGACAATGCAATGAGGATTGATTCGTGTATGTTATCAAATTCATTATTTTTAAATTTTTGATTGAGATAGCCGATAACATCATTGCTGCATTTAGCACATTTTTCACACAAGTGCTCGATAAATGCAATATTACCAGCATCCAATGCAGTTTTCAGAATTAAATCATAAATTTCTTTTCTGCCACGAGCTCCTATGTTTTTCAGGATTTGTTGCCTTAGTATTGTAATAACTTTATCATCTGCAAATGCTTGTTCATATACATCGTAAATGGCACGATCTGCACTATTAGTGTATCGTTTGCACAGGTATTCAATGACAGATGTGTGTTCCTGGCTTATCGCAGTTTCTAACAAGGTAGCAAAGCTCTTTTTTAATAACTCTTCTGTTGAGGCTTTTTTAGTTAGCTCATTAATATATCTTTCAAATGCATCTAGCACTATCGTGATGAATTCTTCATTTTTGATCAGAGACGCTGTTTCAAGCACACCATACAAAGGATCAGGGTTACTTGTTTTTAACACCTGTCCAAAATCTCTTAAAACGTATTCGACAAAAACTGCATTTAATAATTCTTGCTCTTTTCTTAATGCTATAACTGAGAAAAAGCCAATCTTATTGGATTGGCCAAGTTGTATGGATTGATCTTTTAATTTATCATAAATCCCATCAGTATCATGGAATCTTCCTATAAAAGCTTTAACGTATTCTTGACCACCAACAAGTACAGGTAAAAGACTTAAATTTCCTTCAGCAAAAAGAAAATCCTGATATTGCTCTACTAGCTTGTCATTAGCTGCAATTGCCAATAGTACCAATTCTTTTACTGAATAATCATACTTGAAACCCTCTTGATCAAATTTATATTGTGATAGTACATTTGAATATATATGTTGATGGTTGCTTCCGTTTTGTAACTCCAAATTAAGTTGATTTGAACAGAAATCTTTGAGATTTTCATTATCCAGTGTAATAGACCTGCCTTCATAATCTTCAATATTTTGTACAACCTTGTCTAATTCTTCACAATTATCTTCTTGTATAGCTTGATTTAAGACATTTATAATCTCAGCAAAAGTTAAGTTTTTAGGAATGATACCATATGAATCTTCATCTTTTAACTCTACAGTAAACGACCTATCACAACCATCAGGAAAGTTTGCAAGTATTGCATTCTCTAAACTTAGATCTTCAGGGGGTGTGCTACATGGAGTAGCTGGTATCTCTTGACTTTCGATATCTAAAACTTCAAACTCTTCTTCAATACCTGAATCTTCAGAATCTGGTTTCTCAAAACCATGCCAACTTTTGATTAATCTTTCAGAATTTGATTGGCCCTGTGAAGTTGTATCTTGTGATACAAAGTCTCTAAAATTGGAACCAAACATGTTTTACCTCCTAACTAGCAGCTAAGCTAAGCTAAGTATAGCATTAAACAGAAATCTTGCCAAGCAAATTATTCAGTCTCTTAGCAAAGCTGCTCGCGTCATCCATCTCTTCGCCTTCCACGATGCAAGCTTGGTAAAACAATAAGTGAACCATGTCCTCCAATGTTGGGTTTTTACCACTTTCAGCATAAGATTTCATTATACTCTTTATTACAGGATGCTTAGTGTTAATTTCAAGCACCTTTGGCGTGCGGTAATTTAGCTGCTTTTGTTCACGCAAAAAACGCTCCATGCGAAGATCCATAGCACCTTCATCAACCGCTAGGCATACGGGACTATCAGTCAATTTTTTGGAAATTTTTACGCTTTTTACTGAATCTCCAAGCACTGTGGTAAAATATTGCAATATAGTTTCCTCAGTTTTTTCTTCATTCGATTTGTTTTCTTCATTTTTCTTATCTTCTTCTGAAGAGAATTTTTCCAAATCAACATCAGCGCGAGTCACAGACTTAAACTTTTGATCTTTATATTCATGAATTACACTAGTCCAGAAATCATCCACTGGATCAACGAACAGAAGAACCTCCAGCCCTTTACTGACGAACCCCTCAAGTTGCGGACTGTTTTTCACTGAATCGAGGCTATTTCCGGTGAGATAATAGATATGTTCCTGCTCAGGCTTCATTCTGCTTATATAGTCATCAATGCTGACTAATTTCTCATCACCAGTACTATGAAATCTGCAAATTGAGAGTAGTGCTTCTCTCTCATCAGTTGGCATAGCTTCACAAAGACCTTCCTTTAAAACTGCACCAAAATTGGTCCAGAATTTTGTATATTCCTCTAAATTCTCTTTTGCTTTTTTACCGAGCTCTGATATCACACGCTTAGTGAGAGATTTTCTGATCTGCTCAACAACACGATTATTCTGCAGCGTTTCTCTGCTGATATTAAGAGGCAAGTCCGGTGAATCAACCACGCCTTTCAGAAAACGCAAGTATTGTGGTATAATCTGTACGTTATCTTCAGTGATAAATACTTTATTTACATATAACTTCACAGAGCAACGTCTATCTGGATGAAATAAATCAAAAGGTTTTATAGAAGGAACATAAAGCAAATTCGTATATTCTATTGCACCTTCATTTTTATTATGCAATATCATCCAGGGCTCCCCGCCAACGTGGGCAACACTGCGGAAAAAATCGTTGTGCTCCTCTTGAGTAACGTCATTTTTTGGCTTAGTCCAAATTGCAGCCTTACTGTTTAACTTTTCACTTTTTCCTTCTTCGTCTATAAATTCAACAGGAAAATTTATGTGATCAGAGTAAGTAGTGACAATATTTTCAACACGAAATTTATCTAAAAACTCGTTTTCTTCAGGATGCATAATGAGCGTAATTTTGGTTCCGCGAGGGACTTGATTATCTGACTTGCTGATTGAATATTCCCCATCTCCTTTGGATTTCCAGACCCAAGACTCCTCTTCTCCAGCTTTTCTTGATTCTACTATTACTTCTGATGCAACCATAAAGCTTGAGTAAAAACCAACACCAAACTTACCTATCAGCTCTACAGTTTGACTTGAATCTTTATTATTCTTGATCGCATCTAAGAACTTTTGCGTACCAGAGCTTGCAATTGTACCAAGGTTGTCTATTAAATCCTGTCTATTCATTCCAATGCCATTATCAGTGATATATAGCTCGTTCTTATCTTTATTGGAGCTAATAGTGATTTTTAATTCGTCACTCAAATCTAGCAAATTAGGGTTTAGTTGAGATTCATAGCGCAACTTATCACATGCATCTGATGCATTTGATATTAATTCACGCAGAAAAATGTCTTTATTGGTGTAAAGTGAATGAATCACTATATTCAGTACTTTCCCTACCTCAGCGTCAAATTTTAAATTTTCAGTTTCTTGTACATTATGCATTTTGAGCTCCATTATTTGCCTACTACCCTAGTAATTTAAGTATTGAATCACGATCTTTCAAGGTCACGTACACCAAAATTAATGTGGGTGTAGTTATTATGACACCCAATTTATGGGATCTCTTGCACAACAAACTTTTGGCAGCGCATTGGATGAAACAAAAAAACTTCCTTGACACCCTTCGCCAGCCCCCTTATCATGATAGTGAAGCTATTTATTTATCTTCGCAATCTCTGCAATGGATTAATGACAAAAAAACTTAATGTATTTGGCGTAAATCATGCTTAATTTTTTGCACTATGTGCACCTCATGTCTTTATCAAATTTCTAGCTACACAAGCTGAAATACGCTATTTAAAACATCAAAAAACGCCAACTTAAAAAATGGATAGTGAATAATTAGCTACCCTGGGGTTTCTTTGCCTTTTTTTCTGTTTAGTAAATTTCTTAACGTTTGTAATTTAGATTAGTTGCGGCTTAAAAGCGGCTGAGTCACGGTTATTAAGCGTTTAGAATAAAAAAACGCCATACTTGAAAGTATAATGTAAGTAACTAGCCAACCATCGGGCTTCTTTTGCCTTTTTTTCGTTTGGTAAATTTTTTAATACTTAGATTAGTTGCAATTTAAGAGACCAGAAATGGTCAGTGCTTGGCACTGGAATAACGTCCTCCTTTGTTATCCCAGTGCCCAGACACTGGGATCCAGGAAACTTAATTGCAAGTAATGGATTGGATTTGGTGAGTATGGGTTTTATGTTATGGAATGAAACACTTTTGGTGAATTTGTAAAGAAAACTGGATCCCAGTGTTTGGGCACTGGGATGACACCATTCTTTTTCCTGGATTCCAGACTGGAATGACACCATTTGTTGTGTTTAACAAAGTTCATACTTAGCTTTATGTTAGCCACAAACATTAAGAAATTTACCAA
>NZ_JAPQLE010000074.1:0-3301 GCF_028982185.1 Wolbachia endosymbiont of Drosophila baimaii
TACTGGTAATCCAAAGCTCCTTAACTCTTTGCACATCGATATTGACAATTGCCCACTTTCTATTCCTATGGATTCGTATTCTCTGCTTTGACTAAGCAGAAACTCAGCTATTGCACTGCTCTCACTTGCAACAACTTCTTCTTTAACAATTTTTCCTTTCTCATCAACGATACTAATAAAAGTTTCTTTGAGTGAGATATCTAACCCGCTATAATATTTCATGAGACTACTCCTACTGTAAAAGTTTAAATTATTTTTGAAGAACCAATTCATTGAATTTGTTACTTCGTGCTAAAATAATGGAGTATGTCTCTCCATCATTCAATCGCAATTACAGTATGTTGCATTAGTTGCTGTCATGAGAAAAATTATCGTTTGTTTAAATGCCATGATAAAAAATAACAACTTTTATCTTGACTCTTAAGACGGTAGATGACAGACCATTGATTGTATGGGTTCCATCTGTTATATATAATCTTTTTGAATACGAAGAAAACTGATGAATGAGTATGATATTACGGTTATAGGTAGCGGTCCTGGTGGTTATATAGCGGCAATTAGGGCGGCACAGCTTGGGTTTAAAACTGCAATTGTGGAAAAAGAAAAAAATTTAGGCGGTATATGCTTAAATTGGGGATGTATACCAACAAAATCACTGCTTAGAGCATCTGAGGTTTATAGGCTAATAAAAAGATCAAAAGAGTTTGGTATAGAAGTAAAGGGAGCGAGTTTTGATATACAATCAATAGTGAAATACTCAAGAAACGTTGTTGATAAATTGTCAAGCGGTGTTGCATATTTGATGAAAAAAAATAATATCAAAGTTCATCAAGGTTTTGGTAAACTTGCAGGCAATAGTACTATAAAAGTCGTTAGCGATAAGGAAGAACAAGAAATTGTTTCCAAGCATATCATTTTAGCAACAGGCGTGAGGGCACGGAATCTGCCTGGAATAGAGGCAGATGGAGATTTAATATGGAATGCGCAGCACGCTATGACTCCAGAGAGATTACCAAAATCGCTACTAATTATAGGGTCTGGTGCAATTGGAATAGAATTTGCAAGTTTTTATAGTACTTTGGGGGTTGATGTAACAATCATAGAGATAAAGAGCACTATTTTGCCGCTGGAGGATAAGGACATTTCAGATTTAGCACAAGAAATATTCACAAAACAGGGGATAGAAATATATACAAGCAGTAGCGTAAAAGCTCTTACTAAAAGTAAAGACTCTGCTCAAGTGCTACTAAGTAGTGGTGAAAGCAAAGAATTTGATAAGGTGATTGTTGCGGTTGGAATTCAAGCAAATATTGAAAATATAGGTTTAGAAAATACAAAAATTAAATTAAGCCCTTCTGGTTTTATTGAAACGAATGAATGGTATGAAACTAGTGAATCAAATGTGTATGCAATAGGTGATGTAGCTGGCCCACCATGTTTAGCACATAAAGCGAGCCATGAAGCCGTGATCCGCATTGAAAAGATTGCTGGTAAAAATGCTCATGCGTTAAAAAAAGAATGCATACCAAATTGCACTTATTCTCATCCACAAATAGCGAGCATCGGCCTTACTGAGGAACAGGCAATAAAAGGTGGGTATGATATAAAAATAGGAAAATTTCACTCTAACTTTAATGGTAAGTCTGTTGCACTCAGTGAAACTGAAGGGTTAGTGAAAACGATTATAGATAAAAAAACCGGAGAAATTCTGGGTAGCCACATGATAGGTGCAGAAGTAACGGAGTTAATTAGCAATTTTGCTCTTGCAAAGCAACTAGAAGGAACAGACTTCGACATAAAATCTACGATTTTTCCTCATCCAACCATTTCAGAGATGATACATGAATCAGTGCTTGCTGCAGATGTTAAATAGTTGAACTAACGTTCCATCGTTTTAGAGTTGTCAATGTCTTGAGTAGTAGTTTGATTAGGCACTTTAGTTTCAATAGATTGATTACCACCAGCATCAGAATTCTGTAACTCTTCTTTCAATCCCTTAGCTGCTTCTTTAACTTCAAGCTTTGCCTTTGGATGAAGATCTTCTGGGCCTTTTCCTTTAGTATCCAAACCTTGTTGTAGATTAGTGTTTTTCATTTTATTATACTGCTCGTGCTCAGGTAGGTCAACGACCGAATTGAAAAGAATTTTTATTATATTTTTTAGCAGTTCTAAAAAACCTCTGCTTCTGCCTTCTCTTTGTTCTTGAGGTTTATTTTTCTCATTAGGTTCTTTTTTACTATTACTTTTAGGCATTTTTAACTCAACTATCATAACGCTTAATAAAATTCTATGTGCAAATTGTTAAATAACAGTTAACAATCTAGGATTTATTATTTACAGATGGATATTATTTTAGCAACAGGTGGCACAGGTGGGCATATCTTTCCGGCCATAGCTTTAGCAAAAGCACTAAAGACACAAGGATACAATTGCATATTATTCACTGATAAAAAAACAAATAAAAATACCGACATAGAAAGCTACACCTTACCATTACGTAGACCAAGCAGCAACAAATTTAAGTTTTTCCTTTTCTTGATATACAGCTCTATGTTAGCACTGTATCAAGTAAGAAAATTAAAACCAAAATCGGTCATTGGTTTTGGTAGCTATGCTTCTTTTCCAACTCTTCTTGCAGCAAGAGTTCTTTCTATACCTATAATTTTACATGAACAAAACACAGTTTTAGGGAGAGTAAATAGATTCTTTTTCAAGAGTGCAAAATTAATTGCAACCAGCTTTCCGGAGACTAAATATGCAGAGGGCAATAAATGTATTTTTACAGGAAATTTTGTTGATATAAAAGCACAGAGCCATTCTAGCACTGAGAAAATCCTAAATATATTGGTCATAGCAGGCAGCCAAGGTGCAAATTTTTTTGATGATGTAGTAAGCAGCGTAATTTGTGATTTACCTATTAAAATGAAAAAGAAAATTAGAGTGACGCAGCAATGTACGAAGAAAAATGTAAACAAGGTCAAAAGTCTATACAAAAGTGAAAAGATCGATTGTGAATTGAGTGAATTTTTTGATGATATGGAGAATAGACTGGCCAATGCTCACTTGGTAATTAGCAGAGCAGGAGCAACTTCAATAGCAGAGATCACTCTTGCTAGGCGTTCTGCTATATATATTCCTTACCCTTACTCAAAAGATAATCACCAATTTTATAACGCAAAATATATTGAAGACTCGAGAGCAGCTATAATAGTTGAGCAGAATAGTGAAACAAAAAAAAATCTAACAGAGGTACTATTTGATCTATTAAATAATTCTCAAAAATTGCGTGATATGACCAATA
>NZ_JAPQLE010000075.1:0-11819 GCF_028982185.1 Wolbachia endosymbiont of Drosophila baimaii
TACTGGTAATCCAAAGCTCCTTAACTCTTTGCACATCGATATTGACAATTGCCCACTTTCTATTCCTATGGATTCGTATTCTCTGCTTTGACTAAGCAGAAACTCAGCTATTGCACTGCTCTCACTTGCAACAACTTCTTCTTTAACAATTTTTCCTTTCTCATCAACGATACTAATAAAAGTTTCTTTGAGTGAGATATCTAACCCGCTATAATATTTCATGAGACTACTCCTACTGTAAAAGTTTAAATTATTTTTGAAGAACCAATTCATTGAATTTGTTACTTCGTGCTAAAATAATGGAGTATGTCTCTCCATCATTCAATCGCAATTACAGTATGTTGGGTGCTTCTCACTCATCAGTCTATTTGCTGGCAAAATCTTGCAGAAACTTGGAGCAATAAAGTGTGTAATTTCTGGTACGAGCGTGGGTGCTATTGGGTCTCTATTGCTTGTAATATTCAGTATAATTGTACCCCACTCTTTCTACTTAGTAACACTGTCTATGATTATTTTTTCTATCGGTTGTGCAATTTTCCAGCCAGTGATTTTTAATGCATCAATAAATGTTTTCCCTGAAATTAAAGGCACAGCTTCTTCTGCAGTCTCGTTCATTAGAGCTTTTATCATGGCTATTTTTATCGGCTTAACAAGCTACGTTTACAATGGTCAAACAATTAGTGTAGCTGTTCTTGTTTTATCCGCGATAGTACTAGAACTTGTTTTTACTGTCTATTTATTACTAACTACACCCTTAAGATCTGGGACAAATCTGTAATTAATAACCCTTTTACAAATATTCCATTGTAGGCTGCTAACTTTCCCCTGCCAATCTTTCTGCTTCATTGCGTGAAATTAATGCCTCAATAAATTCATCTAACTCACCCTCTTTTATGATCTGTTCTAATCGATGCGAAGTTAGATTAATTCTGTGGTCTGTTATTCTTGATTGTGGAAAATTATATGTTCTTATACGCTCGGAGCGATCCCCAGAGCCAATCTGACTTTTCCTCATTGTTGACCTTTCCATTTCTTTTTTTTGTCTTTCAATTTCGTATAGCCTTGCCCTCAATACTTTGAGCGCTTTAGCTTTATTTTTATGCTGCGATTTTTCATCTTGCTGTATCACAACTATCCCTGTTGGCAAGTGGGTGACCCTTACTGCGCTGTCAGTTGTATTCACTGATTGCCCTCCAGGACCACTGGATCTATAAACATCTATTCGTAAGTCTTTTTCTTCTATTTTAAAGTCAACTTCTTCTACTTCAGGTAATATCGCAACAGTAGCGGCAGAGGTATGCAACCTTCCTGAGGATTCAGTTTCTGGCACTCTCTGTACTCTGTGCACCCCTGATTCAAATTTCAACCTTGCAAAAACTTCTGTTCCATTAATGAGTGCAGAAGCTTCCTTATAGCCACCTATACCTGTATTAGAAATGCTTATTGGCTCGAACTTCCAATTTCTTCTTTCTGCATATTTTTGATACATACGAAATAACATTGCTGCAAATAATGCTGCTTCTTCTCCGCCTGTACCTGCTCTAATTTCTAATATTGCATTTCTTAAGTCATCTTCATCTTTGGGCAATAATGCTAACTTTAATTTTGCTTTTATTTTTGGTAATAATACCTTGTGCTTTTCGAAAAATTCTTCTTTTGCTAACTCTTTTATATCACCTTCGCTGTTTTCATCTTTCATTATTTCTTCTAAGTCTGAAATTTCCTCTTTCAGCGTGTTATATTCATCAATTATCTTGATTATTGGCCTGAGCTCAGAGTATTCCTTTGAAAGGGTAATGAATTCTTTTTGACTTAAATTGGTAGGATTTTCCAAATTCCTCTCTATATCATTAAATTTTTTCTTTAAGTCTTGTAAATTATTTTCCATATCCATATAGCACAGATCTAGCTAAGTAATATATACTGAAATAAAAAATTTCTTATATCAAGCAATAACACTATAATATACCTACTACCTTCTAGTTGAATATAATGGCAAAACAGATAACATCAAACTGCAATTTCATATTTGGAGCTTCGGACATAAAATCATTACCAAATGAGTCGGCTCCAGAGATTGCGTTTGCTGGTAGATCAAATGTAGGAAAATCCAGTCTGATCAACTTACTGATAAACAGCAAAAAAGCTGCCAGAGTTTCCTCTAAACCTGGATGCACTAGACAAATAAATTTTTACTCTATGTACAATGATAAGTTCAGACTTGTTGACCTACCAGGGTATGGCTACTCTCATGCAGGCAAGGAGGAAATTATACAATATTTAAACTTAATTGAGTATTGTCTAATTCAAAGAAGAAATCTAAGAAGAGTGTTTGTGTTGATAGATAGCAAGGTAGGATTAAAAGAAATAGACAAAGACTTCATTTATTGGTTAATATGTAATAACATTAACTTTAACATTGTGCTAACAAAAATAGATGAAGTAAGTCAAAAAAGCTTAGGTGCTGTTATAGAAGATATTCAAAAATGGATTAATAATGAGAATGTGTCAATTCATCAAATGAGCATCCGTGTTAAGCATAAAATAACCAAGGTAAGAGATGAGTTTTTCAAGTTTACAAGATAAAAAAATGAAGAGTAGTGAATTTTTAAAGGGTGAGGTATCATTTGAACAAAAAGCAGAAATATTACTTGAAGTGCTATCTAACATACCTAGCTTTGTAGGCGAGACTTTTGTCATTAAATGCGGTGGTACAATAATCTTAGATGAAACACTATTTAATACTTTTGTGCATAATGTTGTCTTGTTGAAGCAGCTTGGTATAAATCCGGTAATAATTCATGACGGAGAATATGAAATTAACTCAGTGTTAAAAATGCTGGATATGAACAGTAAGTTTGTGAATGGTATCAGACTTACAGACAAAGACACTATGAAAATCATTGAAATGGCACTGTGTGGTTCAGTTAATAAAAAAATTGTTCAGCATATAAATTCTGCTGGTGGTTCAGCTATTGGATTATGTGGAAAAGATGGTAACTTAATTAAAGCCGAAAAAATAACCGCTACGCTTAGAGAAGATAGATCAAATAATATCGAAAAGATATTAGACATGGGGTTCATCGGTAGACCCACTGAAATCAATCCTGATATATTATTTTTTATTGAAGAATCAGATTTTATACCAGTTATTGCACCAATTGGTCATGGAAAAGATGGGGAAACATATCATATTGATGCCGATAGCACTGCAAGCGCAATTGCAATTGCAGTTTCTGCATCTAAAATGATAATCTTGAGTGACACAGATGAAGAAATAGATAAAATTGGTGGCAGGAAGATATCTGTTAAAAATTTAAATGCATCGATTGATTGTGGGAAAATTAAAGGGGAAAAATTTATTGAAAGGCTTATGGCATACGTTAAAATGGCGGAGGAATGTGCTGGAGTTGTTCACATAGTTGATGGTAGAATACCTAACATTATGCTTGATTTATTTACTGAGAATAATTCAAGCATATCGATTGTGAGTGATTTATAGCTATACTGCTTACAACTACACGAATACCAAGAGGGTGTCATTCAAGTAGCTGACACTGGAATGACAGAAATCTACGTCATACCGCGATTCATTCGCGGTATCTCTAGATCCCGCTAACAAGTAGCGGGATGACGGTTGTCAGGGTGTCATCCCAGCGCCCTTATGATGTCATCCCAGTGCCCAGACACTGGGATCCAGAAGACTTAATTTCAACCAAGTGGCTGCATAATAAGGACTAGATTCCAGACTGGAATAACATCATAGGGGCACTGGGATGACAAAAAAAGGAGCACTGAACTTGTCAAGGAATTTTATGGCCTAGCGTCACGCGCTGGAATGACATCATTTACGATGTAACATTTATCACTTTTGCAGATACAATTTACATGCTATAATTGAGTCTTCATAGATGGTAAATTGGAGTGCAAAGAAGTAAAATTAAAGTAGAAATAAAAAGATTATCACACGGAGAAGACTTGTCTCTTCCATGTTATGCAACTACGCAGAGTGCTGGCATGGATCTTTATGCTGCATTGAATGATTCTGCTGTTCTAAATCCACTTGAAAGATTACTTGTTCCAACTGGAATTGTGATTGCAATACCAAACGGTTTTGAGGGGCAAATCCGCCCACGTTCTGGTCTTGCTGCAAAACATGGAATCACTGTCTTAAATTCTCCGGGCACTATAGACTCTGATTATCGAGGTGAAGTTAAAATTTGTCTAATTAATCTAAGTAATCAGCCATACGAAATAAAAAGAGAAGATAGAATCGCACAAATCCTTATTTCTCCTGTATCTCAGGTAATTTGGGATGACAGAGAAGAATTCTGCGCAGAAGAAACCGGTCGCAATGCAGGGGGCTTTGGCTCAAGCGGCAGGTAGCTTACGAAAAAGCTTGACTATGACAGTTCTTTTATACACAATTTAAGCATATTAATATTTTATTAAATGAAGTCGTTTATGCTAACTTTCAAAAATCATTGTGGCCAGCTCCACAAAGCAACCACTGTATTTGTTGCATTTACTGCTATATACGTTATAGGTGGATTAGCAATACTTTCAACACCGCTTTGGAGGCCTTCAACTTGCAAGCTAGCAGCTTTTGCAGCTACACCACTTGGAATGGGCGTTTTAGCATTTGTTGCTGCTGCGCTGACTTATTTAGCAATATATGCTATCAGCAAAAATAACGAAATATCTGAGTTGAAAGCTCTGAAGGTTATTAAGGATGGGTTGCTAGTAACAGAAGACGCATTTAGGGAAATTGCAAGGAATAACCAAGTTAAAGATGAAGAAGGTAAGGTAGAAAAGGATAAGTATTATATAGACTTCAGCTTAGAAGGCAAGAACTACCGTATTATTGTTGATATTGATCAGCTTACCAAGACGCTAGGCAATACTTTACTCTTCAAGATAGATTCACTAAAAGAGAAAAACGATGAAGGTAAGTTCTAGGCAGTAAATGAAACAAAGTGGAGTAAAACATTAGGTTTAGACAAAGATGGTGCTAAAGAGGTTAACACTTATTTAGGCTCACTTATTGTTGAACAAGTTGCTTCTAAACAACAAGGAGCAGCATAGCCAAGTGAAATAAAAGAGGTAGATTAAGTCTGCCTCTTTGTTTTTTTAGTGTCGGTTACTCAAATTTATTATGGGAATGTATCCGTTCAGCAGAGTGGCAAAGTAGGTAGGCAAGATAAACTAAAAAATCAAGAAAAAGTGAGTGTACAACAAATGGTGTCATCCCAGTGCTCCCTTTCTTGTCATCCAAGTAGCTGACACTGGGATGACACCCTCCTGGTAGACAATGTTCATACAGCTATGTGTCAGCTACTCGGATGACACCCTGTGTTTGCTGGCTATAATTGCTAAGGATTTTTATTTAATTTAACTGCATCTTTTGCCTTATCCAATAACCCATTAATAAAGCCAATTTCGCTTGGTTTATCAAGTAAATCAGATGCAATGTTAGTATATTCATTAATGACAACTGGAACTGGCGTATCGCAATTAATCAACTCACATATTGCAACACGCAAAATAGATAAGCTTATAAGATTTAACCGTGAAAGGGACCAGCTTGGGTGTAAGTAAGACTCTATTATTTTATCATATTCTTCACTGTTTTTTATAACCTTATATAACAAGTTTTCTAAGAACTGATGTTCAAATTCTTCACATTCAAATATATCTCTCAACTTACTTATGTAGTCCTTAAGCTCACAATTTTCCAGTTTAAAAGTGCTTTTGTTGTAACCTACGAAAATATTTGAATAAGCAATTTGTACAGCAAGAAATCTTGCCGTGCTTCTTTTTATGCGCCACTTTTTATCTACTGGTTTTTCCTCCATTATTTTAATTTATTGTGTAAATCTATCATACGCAAAACAGTTGAGGCTGCATGGCCACCAACGTTCTTTTTGTT
Source organism: Wolbachia endosymbiont of Drosophila baimaii (assembly GCF_028982185.1). Classification (NCBI taxonomy): domain Bacteria; kingdom Pseudomonadati; phylum Pseudomonadota; class Alphaproteobacteria; order Rickettsiales; family Anaplasmataceae; genus Wolbachia; species Wolbachia endosymbiont of Drosophila baimaii. The sequence continues at coordinate 5,930 of NZ_JAPQLE010000075.1, forward strand.
TTTGTCAGCTCTAACTAGTGCTTTATCTTTGCTGTTAGCGGTAATTACGCCCATACCAAGGGGCATTGCATAATGCATAATAACTTCATTTAAGCCTTCGATTACTCCTTTACAAACATATTGATAGTGATCGGTTTCACCGCGAATCACGCACCCAAGAGCTAAATAACCGTCATAATTAGCATTCTTGCTTTTGACTGCAAAAAGAATTGTAGCTGGTATCTCAAATGCACCAGGAACTTCAATTATCTCATAATCAACATTATTTCCTTTGAATTTATCAATTGCACCCTCAAGCAAAAGGTTCGCTATTTCAGTATAATAAATTGAATTAACTATTAGTATTTTCGACATTCACTACCACTTTTTTCGTTAAAAACAACTTTATTAATGATTGTTGAATTAGAGTTATAATATTACTAAATATCCAATATATTACCAAACCGGCAGGAAAAGAAGAAAAAATAAAGACAGAAATGTAAGGTAAAAACTTCATAACATTTACTTGAATATCATCTTTACTGGTTTGATCTTTCTCACTTAGCTTCTGCTGGATTATCATAGTAATACCAAAAACTATAGGCAAAATGCCTATAGAAATAGGGAAATTGTAATTAAACAACCCAAATAATGTAAAAATGTTCGTTGGATCAGGAGCTGAAAGATCTTTAATCCATAAACAAAAAGGGGCGTGTCTCATCTCTATAGTAACAAATAATACTTTATATAAAGCAAAAAATACCGGTATTTGTATTAGCATAGGAAGAATGCTTGACATTGGATTTACATTATTTTTCTTGTATAATACAATTATTTCTTTATGCTGCTTTAAACTATCATTTTTATATAGTTCTTTTATACGAGTTACTTCAGGCTGCAGGCTTTTTACCTTAAATATCGAAATATATGATCTAGTAGATAAGGGAAGCATCAAAAGTTTGATTACTAAAGTCAGCAATAATATTGCTAAGCCAAAATTCTTTAAAACGAAGTTAAAGTATTCAAGCAGTAAAAACACTGGTTTAGTTATAAAGTAAAGAACACCAAAATCTACAGCTTTATCAAATAAAGGTATATTGAGAGTATCCTTATAAGAATCCAGTAAATTCAACTTTTTTGCTCCAGCAAAAAAATAATTCACATTAGAAACGCTTGCACCAGGAAGTATGCTCTTGTAAGGTTTAACAAAATCTACTTGGAATTTATCAGTATTATTAACGTTTGTGTGTTTAATGCTTACATTTATTTTATCGGATTTCTCAGGTATGATGGCTGTAAGCCAGTATTTATCAGCAAAACCAAACCAATTTTTTTCACTCGTGCTTGCTTTTACTAAATGTTTTTTGGAAATATCCTTATATGTCCACTCCTCTAGTTTATTATCAAATGCACCCAGTACTCCTTCATGGGATATCCAATAAGATTCGTTGATATTGTCACGTTTACGGTTAATTTTACCATAAAGAACCAAAACTACATTATCTTTTGTGTTATTTTCAACAATCTGCTCAATTTTAAACATGTAGTTATCGTCAAGGCTAATTTTCATTTTAAACACAATGCCATTCTCATTGTCCCAAAATAAATTAACTACTTTTTGATTAGTCAGTTCAGCCCCATCAGCTTGCCAGACTGTCTTAGAATCTGGAACTTTAATTTTGTTATTCGGATCGAGCCACCCAAATTCTGCGAAATATATATCTTTTGATTCTGCGGGTGACAGTAACACCACTTGTGGAGAAGAAGAACTCGGTTCTAAGTGGTAATTAGTTAAAATTAAGTCATCAAACCTTGCACCTTTCAGAGAAATTGATCCTTTAATCATGTTATTGGTTAAACTAACCCTCTGTTCTCGAGTAGAATTAATAATTTCAGAACGATTTTGGTGTATTATAGGAGCAAGGTCGTTAAAAGATTCGATATGTTCAATATTTTCAATCAATGGCTGATTTTGGTTTGCACTAAAAAAATTATCATAAATAATACGCCAAGATACCATGATCAACATGGAAAGGATAGCTGCTAAAATTAAACTTTTTGCTTCTGACATGAAATTAAATCAAACACATCTTCTTAAAGTGTATACTAAATATTGTACTAAAACAATGAAATTTACTTATTTTTAATAATAACTTTTAACGCTGATCTTTAAAATTTATTTTAATAGCTTCAAATTTTAACAATATGAACGCGGTGAAAAATCTAGTTATTTGGTTGCTAATAATAGCCACTACTGCAATGCTTATTGATTCACAAAGGGACAAACTAAGCGACAGATTTCTCAGTACTTTTTTACCATATAAAGGAAGAATTCAAAATAGCGGTCAGAATAGTGGAAGTATTGAATTTACGAAGTCATATGATGGACACTTTTATATTCAGGCTCAAGTCAATGATCGCAATATAACGTTTTTGCTTGATACTGGAGCAACCGATATTGTTCTATCACAAAAAGACGCATTACATGTTGGTATTAACTTACAAAATGTTCAGGATTTTAAAATATATGAAACTGCGAAAGGTCAAATAAAAGCTGGAGTGGTTCAAATACCTCAAGTTAAAATAGGAAATTTTTTGATTAATGATGTACAGGCAAGCGTTAACACTCATTCTATGTCTCATTCACTACTTGGAATGAGCTTTTTAAGGTATTTTCATTTCACTATAAGAGATAATAAGTTGATATTATACCGCGACTAAACACTTCTACAATCTACTTATCAAAGCTCTGTAGGTTAATATAGGAGCAGAAATAAATATTGCAGAACAAGCGCCAATCAAAATACCAAAAAAAATGATCAAGCTGAAGTCTTTCACTGCATCTGTGCAGATTAATGCCAAAGGAAGAGCAGCAAGAAGGGTTGTACCCGAGGTTAATATAGTGCGAAATAATGTAGCGTTGATACTTGCATCTACTATCTCACTCATCCGCCCACTTTTACCACTCTTGCAATACTCTCGAATCCGATCGTATATAATTACTGAGTTATTGATTGAATAACCAATGACAGTGAGAAGAGCTGCAACTGATGAAATATTAAACTCAATGCCAGTTAGGCTAATAAAACCAACAGTTAAAATCACGTCATGAATCAGTGCTGTTATTCCACTGAATCCACATTGCCAATTAAATCTAAACCAAACGTAAAAAAATATTCCAACAATTGCGATCAACATGGATAACATTCCTTCAAATATTTGTGTTGAGCTTATTTGTGGGCCAACATAGTCTATTTTACGATAGCTTATTGAGCTCCCCAGCTTTTCTTCTAGTATGCTTTTTATCTTTTTGATTTTATCTTCATCTCCTTCATCTTTAAAACGCATGACTAAATTATCACCCGCTTTTGAACTCTGCACTGTAAAACCATTTTCTTTTAATGCATCGAGAATAGAGTGATTCTCATCTGAAGATTTTATCTCTATCAAAATTCCGCCTGCAAAGTCTATGCCTAAGTTCACTCCACGCAGCACAACAGTGAATATTGAAAAGATGATAAGAATAATGCTAATTAATGCAGTCAAATCCCTATATTTACTAAACTTGATATCGAGGTTGTCTGGAATGAGTCTAAGTGCCATGCTATTTACTTAAACTTGAATTTTATATACTTTTCAAAAAATTTACTAGTTTATTCTGTAATTGTTTGATTATGTCAATTTTTCCATCAGTTAATTCTTGTCTGTCAATTAAGTTCTATCTAGCTTGCATACTACCATTTTGAAGTACATTACAAAAGCGAAATACTGCCAATTTGGCCCATCATTTTATCTCTGCAAGCTTATCCCCCCCTTGCTATGTTAGCAACGCAACCTAAGCTAGGTTCCTTCATAGCAGTGTTAGGTACACTGCCATATCTTTCAAAACTTTCATGCTCTATAGCTTCCTCAACACTTTTTCCTCCTAAAAGACAGTTTTCCCCTAAACTTTTTCCCCTATTTTTTAACTCATTAAGCCTTGCTCTGTTTTCCCCATCAATCTCCACTTTTATTTTATTGCTGCCTTTCTCACTAGGACTTAGATAAATACTTATCTCTCCTACCTCAGTAGTAAAAGACATTTCAATACCACCTTTTGAGACATCCATGTAATTTCTTTTTCCCCCTATTTCTTCTACATTTTCAACTCTTACTATACTTTCTCCAATTTTGAGTATGCCAACTCTTAAATTTAAGTCTTTGGCTTTTTCATTGTTTAGGATTTCTGCAACTTCAACAATACTATCTTGCGAGTATTCTATACAAAAATATCTATTATCCTTGTCTACTCCTAATACATTTTGAGTCTGCTTGCTTTTGTTTACAATACTTTCATATGCTAAATCTTTTAGCTTGCTTTCAATTTCCTTACATTTCTCAGAAAGGCCATCATCAAATCCTTTATAAGTAACTATCTGCTCAAACTCATTCCCATCGAAAAAATTAGGGCGTTCTACTTTTCCACTTTTTAACAATAAATTACTAACAATGCTTTTGGTAATGTCCTCTTCGGACACTTCATTTTCTTTGTTACAGTTTTGATCTTCATTTTCTTTGTTATAGTTTTGATCTTTACTTTGATAGGGAGAGTTATCGAATACAAAAGTGTTACTTCTGTTACTTATATGACTACCACTAGTAAGATCTTTTATTTCTTCAAATACTGTATTTGTTACAGTTTTTTCACAACAAGTACATTGTAAATTTAACATTACTCCTTTTTTTAAGTATCCAGCTACTGTGTGCTTAATACTTTCTAGAATATTTTCTATACATTCTTGTTTATTTTATTTTGTTATACCTCTCACCTTCTCACAGCATTCATTAATCAGATCCTGTTCACTTTGAGTTAACGACATTTTTAGTTTCATAAAAAGTGAGTCTTTTAGAAAAGGATTATCATCTTCTGAATCCAAATCATCTGTTAACTCCATTGAATCAAAATTACCTGAGCTATAGTACGAACCCTTTTTTGAGTCCGAACTATCTTCTGAGTTCCCATCACTATCTAACCAATTGTCAACTTTCGGAAATTCTGAGCTTTTCTGTTCACCTTCAAAAGTCTGATTACTACCACCAGCGCCCTTTGTCAAATTTTCTTTACTTTCACAAGAACCATCTGAACCATAGCCCTCATTCCCTTTTGGATCTGAATCATCTGGATTACAATCAGAAGTTATTTCTGTATCTTCAGAAATTTGTTGATTATCACTTTCACCTAACAAACCACCATTTGTTGGATTACATACATTTTCTGTATATTTTTGATTATTTTGTGCTTCTATTTTCTCCTTTTCGTACAACAGTTTAAACTGATCCTCATCGTCAGAATTGTGACCTGAATCACAAATTACATGATCATTGCAGGTAGAATTATGCTCTACTGAATCAGTACTTTCAAAAATTTGTGGATTATTACTTCCGTCTGGCAAATTACCTGATAAACCAGTCTGATGATTATTTTCACCTACCCAACCATCAGTTGTTGTTGGAATATATATTCCTGTATATCTTTGGCTATCAAGAGAATCATTAGTTAATTGTACTGCTGTATAAGTTGTCCGGTCATCCTCACCATCGGAACTAATACCTGAATCATGGCCATCACCTTCTTTAATCTTTTGAGTTTCTATATCGTGTTCATTTATTTCGCTCGACGAATCATAGTTGGAAGGGTTATACTGTTGATTAGAACGGTGCGTAGTGAAAAACACTTGACTATGACTATTACTGTTATCGCTTGTACGAGAATCATCGGAGTGCTGTAGAGGAGTTTGTGCATTACTTTTAAGAGTTTTACGCCACTCACTGCAAGGATCCTTATTATAGCATTTCTCATAATAGTCCGAACAGGTCATAGGAAGGCAGAATCAACAGCACGACGAAAGGATTCGAATAGAGGAATGTTTTT
>NZ_JAPQLE010000076.1:0-8351 GCF_028982185.1 Wolbachia endosymbiont of Drosophila baimaii
TACTGGTAATCCAAAGCTCCTTAACTCTTTGCACATCGATATTGACAATTGCCCACTTTCTATTCCTATGGATTCGTATTCTCTGCTTTGACTAAGCAGAAACTCAGCTATTGCACTGCTCTCACTTGCAACAACTTCTTCTTTAACAATTTTTCCTTTCTCATCAACGATACTAATAAAAGTTTCTTTGAGTGAGATATCTAACCCGCTATAATATTTCATGAGACTACTCCTACTGTAAAAGTTTAAATTATTTTTGAAGAACCAATTCATTGAATTTGTTACTTCGTGCTAAAATAATGGAGTATGTCTCTCCATCATTCAATCGCAATTACAGTATGTGGTATGACACTTAGTCAATTTAAGTAAGCAGATGATCTTAGCTACAAAAGTATTTTTTACCTCATTTGTTTTTGGGTTTATTCTTTTTCCCTATTTTATAAAGCTTCTAAAAAAAATAAGCAAAGATGGGCAACCAATTAGATCATGTGGACCAGAAAGTCATTTAATAACAAAAAAGAATGTACCACCTATGGGCGGAATAATAATACTGATTTCTTCTTTATTACCAATTTTACTCTGGGCTCAGTTAACACCAGAAATTTTGCTGCTGATATTGATAACTCTATTTTTTGCTCTACTTGGATTTATTGATGATTATTTAAAATTGAAGACAAATCACTATCGAGGTTTAAGTACAAAAACCAAAATACTTATTCAGTTTATTGTTGCTCTGGTTGGTGTGTTTATACTTAAGCTATACTCTGCTGAAGGTTTTACAAAAACGTCCCTATTTAAAGGAGTAATAATAGATTTTGGCTATCTATATGTTCCGTTTGCTGCGTTTGTAATTGTCGGCTCTTCTAATGCTGTGAATCTCACAGATGGTTTGGATGGCCTTGCTGCAACTCAAGTTATCACTTCCTTTGCTTTTTTGGGGCTAATTGCATATATAACTCAGGCAGATATGAATATTACTTTATTCTGCATTGCATTTATAGGAGCTATTCTAAGTTTCTTGTGGTTTAACACACATCCAGCAAAAATATTTATGGGTGATGTTGGTAGCTTGTCGGTAGGTGCGGCTTTAGGGTTAACTAGTGTCCTAATTAAAAGAGAAATGCTTTTTGCTATTATTGGAATAATCTTTGTAATAGAGACTCTATCTGTTATTATTCAGATATCATATTTTAAATATACAAAGTTTAAATATGGAGAAGGAAAAAGAGTTTTTCTTATGGCACCAATACATCATCACTTTGAGAAGAAGGGATGGTCAGAAAATGCAATCGTTATGAAATTTTGGATAATTTCTATTATCTGTTCAGTTTTTACTATAACTTTCTTATTATAAAAACCTATGAAATACCCAGACTTTACATTAGAAAATAAATTATCAGGAGTGATAGCAGGAGTGGATGAAGTTGGAAGAGGTCCGCTAGCTGGTCCAGTAATATCCGCAGCCGTAGTGTTTATTGATAGAAATACAATTATTGATGGAATCAACGACTCGAAAAAGTTGACTCCTCAATGTAGGCAAGTCCTATATGAAAAAATAATATCCGTTGCAAAATTTGGTATAGGAATGGCAAGCGTAGAAGAAATAAATTCATACAATATCTTGCAAGCAACAAAACTTTCAATGAAACGTGCGTTGATAGACTTGGACCTAGAGTTAGATTATGTGCTAGTTGATGGTAATCAACCACCTGAAGTGAAATGGCAAGTGAAATCCATAGTAAATGGTGATAATTTGAGTACATCAATTGCAGCAGCTTCAATCGTTGCAAAAGTTACGAGAGATCGGCTTATGCAAGAATTGCACAATAAGCATCCTGAATATAATTGGTATAAAAATAAAGGATATGGGACAAAAGAGCACCTTAACGCTATTGGCCTTTATGGAATTACAGAACATCATAGAAAAAACTTTGCACCCATATCTCGGGCATTATAGCCTTTAATCACTCACCCTTTTTTGAAAGGTATGTTTTCATTAAATAGGCAAACTGTACTTGATCCATTCCTTAAGGTAAACACTGAACTCACCCTTTCGATTATCAGGTGGTTGTCAACTGTACGGAAATTTACTAAAGACTCATATCCTGCAGAATCAACCATAAAAACTGCCGGGAAATCAGAGTTTATTTTATTGAATTGTAGATATGTAAATTTTCCATCATCAAAAACCTTGATTGGTATTATTGACTGACTGCCTTTAACGTGCGAGATGGAATAATTAAAATTTAAGCCCTTCTTTACAATTTCAACGTCGTTTATATCAGGAATAATGGTATGACTAGCTTGTTCGAGGATATCACCGTTATTTGTTGTGTAAATCTCATCACTGCTAAATAGTGGATAAAGAAACCTTACTTCATATGCTAATCTTGGATCATCTAGTCCAGTTGCTTCTTCAGCATGAAGTTCAAAGTAATAAACTCTTTTATTGGTAATTATAGTTGCGTTAGTATCGGCAATATCATCTATAGGCTTAATAAACAATCTGTTACCTTGAGGAAGAAGTTGCCAACCAGTTGAATCACCCATTGAAAGGTTTTGTATTATCTCCCCTGGTTCAAACAATATGCTGGATTGATAACCATAAAAACCCGTATACTTATGTATAGCTTGTGGGTTATAATTTATTACCTTTATGTGATTATCTCCAGCTATTGAACGTGGCTCCTGTTTTGCAAGTGCATCACTACCACAAAAAAACAACAGTACGGCAAACAGTAAACCAATCATAATATCGAAATAAATTAATCTTCATTTTATCATTGATAGACATGCACTGCAACTGTTAAGGCACTTTCTATACTATAAACCCCAAAGCAAGCGGTAGAAAAGGCAAGAAATAAGGCAAACTCCTTAAATACTTTAGAACTACAGGAGGCTTTACCTGAACGGATATACTTGGAATCCTGCCATTTTCACTTCGTAAACATACCAAGAATTCTGTCCATTATTCCACCCATATTTGCTTCAGCTTGAGTATACTCTATTTTACCACCATGCAAGATTAGTTTAATATCTGATCCAGGTGATATATTAACAAATTTACTGCCAACAACTCCACTGCTAGTGATCAGAGCTGAACTATCAATTGGCAATTTTATGTCTTTGCTTATACACATATCGATTCGTGCTACGTAGGTAGCTTTGTCAAGTGATACACCAGTGATGCTTCCAACATCTACACCAGAGATCTTGACACTATCACCAACTCCTATACCGTTAGCGTTAGCAAAAAGACCATATATTTTATAGCAATCCTTATAGTTTTTCTTTATGTAAGATAGCTTATCAATAGCAAAGAAAATCAGAAAAATAGTGAAAATTAATACAAATAATCCAGCGGTTATTTCAAGTATATTTGACCTTCGCATCTTTAGTTATCAGGACTCCAGCTTTTATAGTAATTTTTCACTTTTTGGTTTGGATAGTATGCATCTTTTGTACCCGTTAAATTAGGAGTATGTTTTACTTTTCTTTTTTTATTATTAACTGGTACTACATTATCAGTATAGTGAAGCCATATATGCCATTCCGGAGGCACTGTTGTAGGCTCAGAAACACTGCTATACATAACCCACCTTTTTCCTTTACTTGATTCATAGTAAGAATTTCCATTTTCATCTCTTCCTACAAATTTATCTTCTCTTCGTAATAGGCGTTTTATTGCATTACAAATTTTAGATAACATAAGGGTATTAAAACAAAAAGTATTATATATACTAATACTTTAACGATATATTAACAACAATTTAATGCAATTACCAATCTTACAAGTTATTATCCCAATAATTGCATCAATGTTTTGCTTTCTTGCCAAGAAACACAAGGTATCTTGGTTTATTTCTTTTATTGCAACAACAATCACTCTTATCATTTCATCAATACTACTCATTAAAACATATAAAGGTGAAATTATAACTTATCACCTTGGAAATTGGGCTCCTCCGTATGGAATAGAGTTAAGAATCGACGTGTTAAATTCCTTAATTCTAACCCTAGTGAATTTTATAGCGCTGATTAGTGTGCTTTATAGCTTTTATATTAACGAAAAAGAGATGAGCAAAAACAAAATCACTGGTTTTTACTCTCTATTTCTACTGTGCTTAAGCGGACTGCTCGGGATTCTAGTAACAAACGACATATTTAACCTTTACGTTTTCTTGGAAATTTCATCTCTTTCTTCTTATGTATTAGTTTCAATGGGAAGGGATAAAAAAGCCTTGGTTGCAGCATTTGAATATCTAATTAGTGGAACAATAGGCGCAACATTTTATTTATTTGGCATCGGGCTCTTGTATTCAATGACTGGAACGCTCAATATGTCTGACATGGCTGAAAGAATAGTTCCATTATACGATAACAACATCATAAAACTTGGCACGTTGTTCATTTTTGTTGGTCTCTCAATCAAAATGGCACTGTTTCCATTAAGCAGGTGGCTGGTTAATGCATATAGTGAGGCGCCAAGTTTCATTAGCATATTCTTTTCAGGCACAGTGACAAAAGTGATGATATATGTTTTCATCAGAATCTTTTATACTGTTTTTCATCAAAATTTTTTCTTGTTTAAGCCGCTACTGGACAATGTGATAATTATCCTCGCACTTTGCGCTATTGTATTTGGGTCGATATTTGCAATAACCGCAAAAGACATAAAAAGACTGCTTGCTCACTCTAGTATTAGCCAAATTGGTTATATAATTTTAGCACTGAGTTTTAACTCAAAAACAGGTGTATTTGCAGCAATTCTTCACATAGTAAACCACAGCATAATAAAAACATCTTTATTCATGGCTGCAGGATGTATTTCTTACAAATTTGATACAACAAAAATAGAGAATTTATCGGGACTCAAGAAATCAATGCCTTATACAGCACTTGCATTCACTCTACTCAGTTTAGCATTAATCGGTGTGCCTTTAACAAATGGCTTTGTAAGCAAGTGGTATATAATGAAAGCAATTATCGAATCTCATGCGTGGATTTCCCTTGTAACATTTGCTGCTGGCTCTTTCCTTGCATTGATATATATGTGGAAGATGGTAGAGAAAATGTATTTTGAAAATAGTGCAGCATCAAGCACTGGAATGACACTTAATGAGGTGCCATTACTTATGCTCTTTTGCCTATTGTTCATGGCAATTTTAACGGTAATAACTGGGACATATAGCACTCCAATTCGGTTAGTAGTTGAGAAGTTGGTTTTTTGATTTTTATCTTTGTTTCATATTTTACTATACTTTAAGGTTATAAGGTCTTTATTGTGGATAGGCTGAAGAAGATTCATTGGTTATTAGTCATCAACGTGATAGCGCTGTTTTGCGTTGGCATTGCTGTTCAATATTCTTCTGCTGGAGGAAAGTGGGTGCCATTTGCGATTCACCAACTGGTCATATTCTCCTTCTTTTTCCTACTCGCTATAGCTATGCCATTCATAGAGCTAGATTTTTACTTGAAGCACGCCTACTTTTTTTATGTAGCAGCAGTGATTTCGCTATTAGTAGTGAATTTTTTTGGCTCACACATAATGGGTGCAACAAGGTGGATAAGAATTGGATCAATTAGTTTGCAACCATCAGAATTTGCAAAAGTAGGCTTAATACTTGCGCTTGCTCGCTATTTTGATAAGCAGAGTGTATATAAAATGATGGAATTTAAAAGATTGCTTAAGGCACTTATAATTATTTTCTTACCCGTGTTCTTGGTGTTAAAGCAACCTAATTTAGGCACAGCTGTGATAATGTTATTTATAGGGATATCAATTATATTCACAGCAATAATAAAAAGATCTCATTCGGTAATATGTGGAACGCTTGGCATTTTTGCAGTACCGGCTATTTGGCCTTTTTTACGTCCTTATCACAAGCAAAGGATATTGTCGTTTTTGGATTCATCAGTGGATCCACTTGGGATAGGTTATAATGCGCAGCAATCTCAGATAGCTATTGGTTCAGGAGGTTTGCTTGGTAAGGGCTTTGTTAACGGAAGTCAAACTCAACTTGGATTTTTGCCGGAAAAGCGTACAGATTTTGCTTTTGCAGTGCTGAGTGAGGAGTGGGGATTTTTAGGTAGCATGGCTTTAATTTTACTCTATACTACATTGCTTGCTATAATGCTCTCTATTGCTTATAGGTCAAAAAATTATTTTTCTAAGTCGGTATCTATCGGTATTTTCGCCTTTTTTAGTGCTAATTTCTTTATAAATATCGGAATGACAATGGGCCTCTTACCTGTGATAGGTGACCCATTGCCATTTCTGTCCTATGGAGGAAGTACAACTGCTGCAAGTTTGATATGTATAGGGCTATTGCTGGCAATAAAAGCAGATGAACAACAAAATGCTTGTATTTTACCTATGCTAAAGTAGAATTAAACTTTACTTAATAGTTTTTATGCTAGATGAAATGCGTGAGGAATGTGGGGTATTTGGCATAAGCTGCAACCAAAGTGCTGCTTTTAACTCTATACTTGCTCTCCACGCTTTGCAGCATAGAGGTCAAGAGTCTTTTGGCGTAGCAACCAGTAACAACGATAAGCTGCACTCTTATCACTTTCAAGGTCAAGTGAGCAGCGTATTTGATGATATAGATGAAATAAAGAAATCCTTACCTGGGGATTGTGCAATAGGTCATGTTCGATACTCAACAAGTGGTAGTAAATTTGGAGTGCAGCCCATGTTTGGCAAAAGTGGCAAATTTGGGGATTTTGCCATAGCACATAATGGTAATTTAATTAATATTTCTCCGATACGCAAACAATTAATTAAACAAGAGTGCGTTTTTCAGTCAGATATTGATACAGAAGTAGTAGTGCATCTGACAGCAAGCGGTGAAAAAGATAGCTTCTTAGAGAGTTTTATATATGCATTAAAGCAAATACAAGGTGCTTATTCTTTTGTGGCAATCAATCAAGAAGTAGTTATTGGAGTACGTGATCCGTCTGGAATCAGGCCTCTTGTTTTAGGAAAGTTAAACGGTTCTTACGTTCTTGCATCTGAAACTTGTGCTCTTGATATAGTAAATGCAGAGTTTGTTAGAGAAATAGAACCAGGTGAGTTAGTCACCATTGATCGAAATGGTAATCTAGCTTCAGCATTTCCTTTCCCACAGCAAAAATCAAGTTTTTGTATTTTTGAATACGTTTATTTTTCAAGACCAGATAGCATAATGGAGAATAGGTCCATATATGATATAAGAAAAGAAATAGGAAAAATACTTGCAGAAGAGAGCCCACCAAAAAACAATGTAGATATGGTTGTACCAATACCTGATTCTGGAATACCTGCAGCTATTGGATATGCAAAGCATTCAGGATTACCTATGGAACTGGGAATAATTCGTAATCATTACATAGGAAGAACTTTTATACAACCAACCGCTGAAGTACGTAAAGTTAGAATAAAATTAAAATTCAATGCTAATAAGCACACTTTGAAAGGTAAAAACATAATTTTAATAGATGATAGTATAGTGCGTGGTAGTACGTTAACAAATATAATAGTTATGCTAAAAGATGCAGGAGTAAAAGAGATTCACCTCAAAATTTCAAGCCCACCAATTAAGCATTCTTGTTTTTATGGAATAGATACACCAGAGTGCAAAGATTTAATTGCTGCAAATAAATCTGTAGAGGAAATTAAGGAAGTTATAGGAGTAGATAGCCTAGCCTTCTTGAGTATTGATGGACTATATCAGGCTGTTAAAGGAGAGGTGCGTAACAATGCTACACCACAATATTGTGATGCTTGTTTCACTGGTGATTATCCGATTGGCAAATAGTCTATGCAAGGTCTGAAGTTTAGAAAATCTTAAACCGCCAAAATTTCTCTTGGCCTTTACTAATTCCGATTCTTGGAGTGCAAATATAATCTGGTTTGAGGTGAGATTCATAAACACAAAATTCGTGGTTTATAGTAAGGTCTTGCTTATTATGTTCTTTTGCAATGTTTAATCTTTTGCACAGTATTCCTGGTCCACCTAAATTTGCTTCAAGCGGTTCAATGAGCTTTAATCCTCGTATTAACACTGCTGCTGGGAATCCTTCTGCTTCTGTTACAATATTTAGACAATAGTACATCCCATATATAAAATATACGTACGAAAATCCCGGCATACCAAACATTACTGAAGTTCGATTAGTATAGCCTCTTGCCGCGTGACAAGCTGGGTCATTCATTCCTATATAGGCTTCAACTTCGGTTATTACTCCACTAAAGTTAGAAAATTTCAGCATCTTTCCTAGTATAGCTCTTTCCATAAAAGTCCGGATGTGGTAGGATAAGGATAGATGATGATAAGGAGGTTGAATGCCAGCAGCATATAGTTATGATT
>NZ_JAPQLE010000077.1:0-11549 GCF_028982185.1 Wolbachia endosymbiont of Drosophila baimaii
ACATTCCTCTATTCGAATCCTTTCGTCGTGCTGTTGATTCTGCCTTCCTATGACCTGTTCGGACTATTATGAGAAATGCTATACTTGCATGACACCCTGACAACCGTCATCCCGCTACGTGTTAGCGGGATCTAGAGATACCGCGAATGAATCGCGGTATGACGGTTCGTGGTGGTATGACAGTTCGTGGTGGTATGACGGTTCGCGGCAGCATGACGATAAGCTCGTCATCCCGCTACGTGTTAGCGGGATCTATGCTAAAAGATACCACGGCGGTATGACGTAGAACTGCTGCTTGTTAGCTGATGAGATACCGCGAATGAATCGCGGTATGACGGTTCGCGGCGGCATGACGATAAGGTTTATACCTTGTCATTCCAGCGCGTGACGCTGGAATCCAGCCTTTATTATGCAGCCTGCTTGGTTAAAATTAAGTCTTCTGGATCCAAGTAGTCAGGGCACTGGGATGACAATTACCTTAACAATTTCAAAAGAAGCCTAGTGAGCTATCAGCTATGTGTAGCTAACATTCTGCACGTCCATAAAAAACAAACCTTCTTTTTCGTCTTGAACGCTAATAATAGCGTGAGTGTTAAAAGGTAAAGGATCATTTGTATGTCCATGGCCTACCCCTTTCATTGTAAATACAGGAAAGTTAACACTTTTTGCAAACCTTTCTTTTACAACTTCAACAAGGTTATCGTTATAGCAGTTAACGAAATCCCCAAAGATTACTGCATGTACTCCATCAAAGATGTGGGCTTGTTTTAGGTGATCTAAACTGCGCTCTATTGCATATGGGTAAACTCTTATGTCCTCTAAAAATAGAATTTTACCTTTCGCATTTATTTGCCAAGCGGTTCCTATACTATTTTCAACTAGAGTCATATTACCACCGATGATTTTAGACTCTAATCTGCCATCTTTTAGTCTAATGCCATTATTTATCGTCTTTAGGTTATCAAATCTGATAGAATCCCGCTTGTTAAGAATTAACTCTTTCAATTTTTCAACAGAGCTTTCAGAAACGGAGTTATTTACTATCATTTCCAACATGGTGCCGTGAAGAGTTTGCCAATCATATTTAGCTTGTAGATGGATGTGCAAGGCAGTTATATCGCTATAGCCTATGAGGATCTTTTTGTTTTGAGCAATCCTTTCTTTTTTATCATTGGGTAACTTTTCTAGATAGGGAATTAACCGAGAAGCCCCTTCTCCTCCTCTGATACACCAGATTATTTTACTATCACCGGTTAGTGCACTAATCAAATCATTTGCTCTGAATTCATCAGAGTTGGAATAAAATGGATTATCATTACTATATATTTTCTCCGAAATATGGGGATTAAAATCCAAAGCTTCTACATATTCTTTTATAGTAGTCAGATCTAATTCTTTTCCCTTCGAAGAAGGAGCAATAATATCAACTTGGTCGATTGCATGAATACCTGTGTTAGCACATAAAGTGAGAATGAAATATAAAAGGTAAACAATCATTAAAATATCTTATAAAACTCTTTTTTTAGTATATCATCCAATTCAGAGAGTGGAACTTTCACTCCTAGTTCTTCCATTGACGTGACGCCATAACCTTGCAACCCACAAGGAATAATACCCTTATAGTGAGAGAGGTCTGGAAAGACGTTAAGCGCTATGCCATGATAAGTTACCCATTTTCTTAAACGGATACCAAAAGCTGCAATTTTTTTTTCTACTCCGTTATGGTTTACCCAAATGCCTATTCTATCTTCTCTAAACTCTCCAAGTATATTAAATTGCTTTAAAACATTTATGATCCACTTACTTAGATCTCTAATATATAGCTTTATATCGCATTTGTTTCTTTTTTTAAGGTTTAACATTAAATATATAATGCGCTGTCCTGGACCATGATATGTGTGTTTACCACCCCTTCCTGTTTTATATATGGGAAATAGTTTTTCAACAATATCATCAGCTGTTGCACTGATTCC
Source organism: Wolbachia endosymbiont of Drosophila baimaii (assembly GCF_028982185.1). NCBI lineage: Bacteria > Pseudomonadati > Pseudomonadota > Alphaproteobacteria > Rickettsiales > Anaplasmataceae > Wolbachia > Wolbachia endosymbiont of Drosophila baimaii. The sequence goes on from NZ_JAPQLE010000077.1 coordinate 1,974, forward strand.
TGCAGTGTAAAGTGGAGGGTGCTGGAGTAGCCATACTAATTCGTCTGCTGAATTATTGTAAATTTGTTGAATTTTTTCTTCCATAGATTTTACGGCACAGTTATAATCAATAAGCTGATTAGATATTAGCCATTCTGTCATGTTCAATTTCTTTTTTTTTAGTATAGCAGTTCGTTCTTTTCCTGTCACCCAAGTGCTTTCCTTCCGTCATCCCAGTGCGTGACACTGGGATCTATGTCTTAGTTTAACTACAGAATCTAAAACACTTTTAACTTTTAAACATCTTTCATGAGGCACATATGAATTTCAACATCTTTCAAAGAAAAAAAAGCGCAGTATTTACTAAATATTCTGCTTTGCAGCTAATGATGGAGCCAAGTTGGAGTAAGCGTGATTATGTAAGTTTTGCTGAGGAAGGTTACATAAAAAATGTTATTGCCTTTCGAGCAATCAATATGATTGCAAGTGCTGCATCTTCGGTACCTTTTACTCTCTGCCAGCTTACTGACCAGGGAAAATCGCAACTAAAAGCCCATCCATTACTGAAATTACTTTATTCTCCTAATCCAATGACATCAAAATCGGAATTTATTGAGGGGATTGTAACTTATCGGTTAGTTAATGGCAATTCTTATATATTGATGATTGAGTCACAGAATAGTAGAAAACCACCAACAGAGCTTTATCTTCTGCGCCCAGATAGGGTTGAAATTGTTCCAGGGAGAAATAACGTTTCTTATATCTATCGTTATACCATAAATAACAACAGTTATGACTTTAAAGTTGATAAACTAACCGGACGTTCAGCAGTGTTGCACTTAAAGACCTTTAACCCTTTGAATGATTGGTATGGGTTATCACCAATTGAGGCGGCTGCATATAGCATAGATCAGCATAATCAGGCGGGTGCTTGGAATCAAGCTATGCTACAAAATGGGGCAAGACCAAGTGGTGCAATAGTTGTGAAAGCAGCGAAAGATGGCAGTGGTGGAAGTTTAAGTCAAGAGCAGTACCAACGCTTAAAGGTGCAGATAAATGATCATTATTCAGGTCCTGTCAATGCTGGAAGACCGATATTGCTTGAAGGAGGCTTGGAGTGGAAGGAAATGAGCTTATTGCCAAGGGATATGGATTTCATTGAGTCCAAACACAGTTCAGCCTGCGATATTGCCCTGGCTTTTGGCGTTCCGCCGCAGTTGCTTGGCATACCAGGTGATAACACTTATAGCAATTTAGTCGAAGCACGCTTATCCCTCTGGGAGCAGACGGTTTTACCAACGCTAGAAAATATTATCTGTCACCTGAATTCTTGGCTGATACCAAGATTTGGTGAAGATCTGTGCTTGTCGTATGACAAAGATGCAATAGAAATTCTCATGGAAAAGAGACAAAAATTGTGGAAATACGTAGAAAATGCAAGCTTTATGACACTCAATGAAAAAAGGGAAGCATTTGGCTTGCCACCACTGCCAGGTGGTGATGAGTTAGGTTAAGTTTGTATCCGTTCAGATGAGTTTATTGTCCCCTAAACCGTACACCCAAGTAAATTAACTATTTTTCTTGCCAACCAGAGCGATGAAGATTTGGTCTACATCAAAACTCATCTTAGGACGCCAAATAGGGCCATCCAAATGCATATCGATATAGATTGGATTACTATAATTTGGTGGTATGAAAAAGAACCTGAATATAGAATTTAAAGCGAAGTTAGATAAGGTTAAATTAGAAGAGATCGACCCTGATGCTTGATCAATCCCGAATTGTAAACTAGTTGAACATATACCACTCTTAATACTTGCTTTTCCGCTAATATTTTCAAAAAATGTTTTACCGTTATATATATCAATATAAGCAAGTGTGGAGATTTCAGACTTATTCTTACTGCTTAACAAATTAGTGATAAATGAATTAAAATCCACATTAGTAAATTCTATTCCCTGTGCTTGTAAATTTATATCTCCTGATAAGTTACTAGCCCAATCATGAAAACTTTTTCCTTGAGTTTTGATTTCACCATTTAAGCTTACCTGACCATTTACATTGTCAATTCCTATAACCTTACCAATCTTTTTAGTGTCCAAATTTACAATAGAAAACCTTGTATTCATTGAGTCTGATCTTAAATAACCCTGAAAAAACACTTGCCCGCGTTCTAATACGTAACTTGCCTGCCTGATAGTGATAGTGTTGTTTCTTATTACCGCATCCAAATTAAAATCTTTCAAAACATTATGCTCGGTTTTAAATTCTGCAGTATTGATTTGCACATTTGCATCAAAGCCTTCTTTGTCATCCAAAAAATCAATCTGCTTTGTTGACCATTGAATTTGATCTATCTCATTTCTTGAATTTCTTTTCGTCTCTACTAAATTCGGTAATGTAATAATTTTTCCATTAAATTTACTGCCCGTAAGATTAACATCTAATAAAGGTTTGGCGTATTTTTGATCTGCTAATATTTTTGCATTACCGGTAATATCGAAATCTTCTCCAGATAGTTTTATTTTATCTGCAACTAGCTTACCTTTTTCCATTTTTAGCAAAAAATCCAAATTTTTAATTTTCGTATCATTCAATGTAAGGTTATTAACACGGGCCTTTATATTTGTATCATACTGAAAATTTTTCAGCCATTGCATTTTAGGTAAACTGCTAAATAATGAATGATCATATTTATCTGCATCAAGATTATGCATGCTAAATTCACCATCGATCACACTGCGTTTTTTTGTGTGGCTTACTCTAATTGATCCTTGCAAGGATTCCTTATTATTTAGCAGTCTAATGTCTGAGATAGATAATATTCTTGGTGCAAGGTGCAGTTTAGAACTTAGTGTAAATTGATTTTTCTGGTTTTCTTTCATCTTTATAGAAGGGAAAAAACATGAAATGAATGACCCAAAATCATTTCCTTCGACTAATAAATCGCCGTTGAATTCAGATAGGACATTATTGTTTGAGATCTCTCCTGATAAGTAAGATATATTATTGATTCCAGGAAATTTAAGAAGCGTATTAACTTTTACTTTGCCATCAGTGGATTTTAGTACAGCACGGAAATTGTCCAATATTTTGTTTTGATATTGAATGTTAGAAGCTTCCATATTAAAATTTAAGCTCAAGTTCTTTGGCACAACTGCTCTAAAACATTCCAGAAGATCCTTCATATTCATTGTTCTTTGTGAATCATTTTGTATGGAATCTAAATCAACTTTACTGAAGCTAATATTGAAATTAGTGTGATTGCCTTTTCTATCATTTTGTATTGTACCGCTGGCTTGCATGCTTTTGGAATCAATTTTTAAGTCAGTTGCCGTAAACTCACTTTCATTAAGACTTATATTGGATGATATCTTGATATTTTTGCTAGGAATAACACAAGAGAGAAAGCTAAGATTAATGATTTTTGCTAAATCACTCACAGAACCGGAACTGTTATTAATTGTTAATGTTAAATTACCCTGGAGTTCTTCTTGATTTCTATTACCTGTAAATAGCAAATTTACAAAATTTGATTCAACACTAATGTGTACATTCTTTTTTGTGATATCAACCTTTCCTGAAAAATCGTAATTATTATCACCTACCTTTACTTTACCGGAGAATTGCCTATTTTTTTTTACAGCAACCTCCTTTACGTTAACAATATCAGCGAAATCACTCTTAAAACTTACTTGGCTGTCTTTTATTACTATATCGACTGTGTTACCACTGGCTTTTGTATTTATAATATTAAGTAAATTTTCTTTGTTGCTTTTCATACCAAACAATGTGATTGACTTTGGTTGCAACGAAAATAAAAACAACGATAGGAGTGACGGTTTTACCTCAATTTTTCTTACACTAATTAAATCTGACAACTTTTGCTCTTTATTTTCGTTGTATTGTATATACACATTGTAAATAGTGAGCTTTGGGGTAATCAATGAAACTTTGATTTTTCCTCCAATATGCACTTTAGCATTATACGTCTTCTCCAACTCTTTTATAATATATCCCTTGTAGCCACTCCAATCCTTAAAAGTTGCAGCAACGTGCATGAGAATTAATAGCAGCGAGATTGATAATATGGCATATAAAGAAAGTCTCATAATTTACACATGCTTAAAGTTTCCCTTAAATATTAAATAGAGAATACCAAAATAAACAATAACACTCAAAGCTATTAAAGTCGTTAAATAAACAATACGAGCCAACATTTTATCAAAAAATAATCCTGCCAACAAAGAATTAAAAATATAAAGGGCTATTGACATGACTGCCGTTGCTACAAAAATTTTCATGACATTTAACAATAACGCTTGGCTAACCTTATACATTTTATTTATTGTTAAATAACTAATTAATAGAATGGAGTTTATCCAAGTGGAAACGGAAGTAGCAATAGCAATCCCCGTATGCTGATACTCGTTCATTAACAAAAGGTTTAGCACTACATTAATTCCAAGACACATTAGCGAAAATATGGTTGGTATTTTCAGATTGCCTTTAGCAAAAAATGTAGGTAGCAATACTTTATTTATAATAAATGCAGGTAAAGAAAGAGAAAATGCTATTAAAGTGGGAACAGTTTGCTGCACTGCATAATGATCAAACCGGCCGTAAGAAAAAAGCGTAAGTAAAATTATGTCGGGAATAGTGATAAAGGCAGCAGTTGTTGGCATAATTAACATTAATCCTATGTTGAGAGCCTTGTTCTGTATTTTGACTATATTTTCAGTATTATCCACCTGTTTTGAAATTAAAGGAAGAAGCACTGTACCAATTGCAGTACCGATTATTCCCTGCGGTAGTTGATTTAGCCTATCGGCATAATATATATAGGACACCGCATTTGGTATAAAACTCGCCATGATTGTATCAATCCATAAGCTTATTTGAGTTACACAATTGTTGATAATTGCAGGTATCACACGCTTAAAAAACAACCTTACTTCACTGCTTAATTCAAGGCTAAAAGAAAAAGCTGCCTTTAACTTGTATGCACTAAATAGTATCAAAAGTAGCTGGAAAATTCCTCCTATAAGAACAGCTATAGAAAGATTGTGCACTGGAGTTTTTACGTAAGGCACAAATAAACTGATGATTAAACAGAGATTCAAAACGATTGGTGCAATAGCTGTTGAAGCAAAATGCTGCTTTACTTGCAGCATTCCACCAATAAGTGATGCAATTGAAACAAAGATTATGTAGGGCATCATAATTCTTGATAAAGTAACAGTAAGGGTAAACTTACTTTGGTCAAATCCAGGAGCAAAAATTTGAATCATATAAGGGGAGAAAGTTTGCATGATAAGGCAAAAAATTACTAAGATAATAAACGTAATGGATATTACACTACTTGCAAAATTAAATGCCTTTTTATTATCATATGATTCTGTTGAATATAACGGTATGAATGAGGTAGTGAACGCTCCTTCTGCAAAAAATGCTCGAAATAGATTGGCAAAGCGAAACGAAGAAAAAAATATGTCTGCAAGAGAGTTTGCACCAATAACCGTAGCAATCAATACATCTCTTATTAACCCTGAGATCCTTGAAATAGCCGTAAAAAAACTAAATGTGAAAATACTTTTAAACATACCACTACTTCATTAGTGTCAATACGATTAACTATAATAGTAAAAGTATCAATGAAAATATTTATTGGCTAAACTTAAAACCCTCTGCAAAAGGAGAGTTAAATAATCAATTGACTATTTGCGCTCTTATGTTAGAAATTTTATATCTTGGCGGGCGTAGCTCAGTTGGTAGAGCGTCAGTTTGTGGTACTGAATGTCGCCAGTTCGATCCTGGTCGCTCGCCCCACTAAAACCCGATAATTTGAAAAACCGTCATCCCGCTGCTTGTTAGCGGGATCTAGAGATACCGTGACGGTATGACGTGGGGTTAGCTATACATTAGCCACTGATGATTGAAATAGTTAAAGTCAAGGCCTTTCTTCCGCTCTTGTTTCCAACATAAAAACATTACTTTACTTATTCAATTAACTAACCATAATGACAATAGAGAGGGCTTAAAGCTCACAAAAAAAATTGTTATTATTAATTAGGAGGGTTATGTGCCTAAAATGGTTGACCGTGTAAAAGGTTTAATGGTTATAGCAGGGGTAGGTGCTGTGCTAGGAGGGTTTGCAGGTTTGGGATTGAGTTTTATAGCTTTATCACCCTTAGTTGTAGGTGGAGTTATTGGTTCTATACTTCCAGGGTGGTGTATAGCTCCTTATTATATAAAAAACCTGTCAGAAGCTTTAATGGCGGCTTACAAAAGGGGGGTAAACGATGGATTTAAGATAATTAGCGCCATTACATTAACAGCTGTAAGCGCTGCAATCGGAGTTGGCCTTGCTGCAGCTGCAACTGCTATTTTTCCTGGTGCAATGCTTGGGATGCAATCACTGGTTTTAACAGGTGCTGTAATAGGAGCCATAGCACCAATTGCAGGGTGCTTTGTAACTGATAAAGTGGATAATTATATTATATCACCTATAATTGAGCACTTTTCTTCAAAAGAGAAGGGGTACAAACCAGCTTAAGCTAACCAAGTAAGGTTTCTGTTATTCCAGTGTGCAATACTGGGATAACAAAATTTGACATTAACCGCTAATAGTTAGAATATTAGTAGAGTAAGAATTACTCAAGAAGGCATGCATAAATATGATGTAGTAGTAGTAGGTGGTGGTCATGCAGGGTGCGAAGCTGCTGCTGCTGCAGCTCGCCTTGGTGCAAACACGCTGCTTATAACTCATAAAATTTCAACTATAGGGGAAATGTCCTGCAATCCAGCAATTGGAGGGGTTGCAAAGGGTGTTGTAGTCAGGGAAGTTGACGCTCTTGATGGAATAATGGGAAGAGCAATCGATCAAGCAAGTATACACTCAGTCATTTTAAATAGCAGCAGAGGTGCGGCAGTGTGGGGACCACGTGCACAGGCAGATCGAAAATTATACAAGCAAACAATACAGGAAATTATTCTAAATTATAACAATTTGACGGTAAAAGAAGAGTCAGTTGACGATTTTCTTATAGAGAGTAATAACAATGGAGAATTGTGCATTAAAGCTGTAATAACAAGCTCAGGGGAGCATATACTGACAAGCAAAGTCGTTTTAACTACAGGAACTTTCCTGCAAGGTGTGATTCATATAGGAGAGCAGGTAACTCCTTCGGGGAGAATGGGAGATAAGTCTGCCGTAGAACTTGCAAATACGTTGAAGAAGTATGATTTTAGATTAGGTAGACTGCGTACCGGAACTCCACCAAGGCTTGATCGTGGCACTATAAACTGGTCAATATTGCAAGAACAAGTGGGTGATAATCCACCTGTGCCGTTTTCTTATCTCACAGAAAAAATTAACCAACCTCAGGTATCATGCTTTATTACCCATACTAATGAAAACACGCATAAAATAATTAGAGAGAATCTGCACAGGTCAGCTTCTTCGTATTTGGATGACATTGTTGCACCAAGATACTGCCCATCAATTGAAGTTAAAGTTAAAAAATTTGCAGAAAAAAGTAGTCATCAAATATTTCTAGAGCCAGAAGGCCTGAATGATGATACTGTATACCCGAACGGAATTTCAAATTCATTGTCTATTGAAGTGCAGCGTGAAATGATAAAGAGTATCAAAGGACTTGAGAACGCAGAAATATTGAGACCTGGATATGCAGTTGAGTATGACTATATTGACCCACGAGAGCTATTTCATACTCTTGAAACTAAGAAAGTTAAAGGTCTATATTTTGCTGGCCAAATTAATGGCACTACTGGATATGAAGAAGCAGCAGGGCAAGGAATTATCGCCGGGATCAATGCAGCACTTTCTGCATCTGAAAAAAAAGAAAGCTTTGTTCTCCACCGCACAGATTCGTATATCGGCGTAATGATAGATGATCTAGTCACTAAAGGGGTGATCGAACCTTATAGATTATTTACCTCACGTGCAGAATATAGGCTAGCTATCAGGTCAGATAATGCAGATAGGAGATTAACACAAAAAGGTTATGATATTTCCCTTGTGTTGCATGAGAGATACTCTGTTTTACAGAATAAACTTAAATCTATTAAGCAACTTGAAGAGAAGTTAGGGAGTCTGACGATTACTCCTGAGCAGCTTAGGTCTTATGGTATCAAAATATCTTATGATGGGATAAGAAAAACGGCACTAGATTTACTTAGCTATCCAAACATCGACTGGAATAAATTACAAGAAATATGGCCAGAGTTAAGCAGCGTCACGCGCTGGAATGACAAAATGGGACACACCAAAGCGGATAATAGAGCTAAGAATGAAATATGCGAAGCGGTTGAAATTGAAGCAAAATACAAACCTTATCTAATAAGACAAGAAGCGGATATGAAGTTTTTACGAGAGGAAATTAACACTCAAATTCCAATTGATTTTAACTATTCACAAGTTAAAGGCTTGTCAAGTGAAGTAATAGAAAAGTTGCAGACGATAAAACCAGCAACAATTGGCATTGCAAAGCAAATACAAGGCATCACTCCCGCAGCGATAGTGGGCATATTAGTGTATTTGAGAAACAGAAAAACGAAAGTGGCTGCTAATTTTGTATGAGGTGTTCTATGTCAAAAATCGAAGAATTTCGTTCTTTTATGCACGAGATAAACGTTGATGCATTTATGTTGCATACTAAAGATGAATATTTAAATGAGTATTCAGAGGAGCTAACAAAGCTGTGTGGCTTTACAGGAACAAATGGGCTACTTATCGTTACAAAAGACAACAAGTGCCCATTTTTTACAGATGGACGCTATATCACACAAGCTCACAATCAGCTCGATCAGGGCAATTTTCAAGTATATAATATACAAGAAGAGGATCCACGCGAATGGATAAAAGCAAACTTAACATCGACTGCCTCACTAGGTTATTATTTGCAATATTTTACCATGGAAGATATAAGAAAGTATGAGAATATCTGTAAATTAATACCCTGTTTAGCTGGAAAAAAAAGTGACTATCGAAAACAAGCAGTGGTTTTACATTCTATTGAATATGCTGGTGAAAGTAGTAAGGACAAATGTGAAAAAATAGCTAAAAGCATAGATAAAGAAGCTGAAGTAGTGCTTTTAACTGATCCAAATTCAATTTCATGGTTATTAAATTTAAGAAATGAAAATGCTAAATATACTCCATGTATATTGGGCCGTGCTATATTGTATAAAAGCGGTAATGTTGATTTGTTTATTCAAGATAAAGAACATTCAACATACTGTAATTGCGATTGAATGATGGAGAGACATACTCCATTATTTTAGCACGAAGTAACAAATTCAATGAATTGGTTCTTCAAAAATAATTTAAACTTTTACAGTAGGAGTAGTCTCATGAAATATTATAGCGGGTTAGATATCTCACTCAAAGAAACTTTTATTAGTATCGTTGATGAGAAAGGAAAAATTGTTAAAGAAGAAGTTGTTGCAAGTGAGAGCAGTGCAATAGCTGAGTTTCTGCTTAGTCAAAGCAGAGAATACGAATCCATAGGAATAGAAAGTGGGCAATTGTCAATATCGATGTGCAAAGAGTTAAGGAGCTTTGGATTACCAGTA
>NZ_JAPQLE010000078.1:0-2885 GCF_028982185.1 Wolbachia endosymbiont of Drosophila baimaii
GGTTATTAAACGTTTAGAATAAAAAAACGCCATACTTGAAAGTATAATGTAAGTAATTAGCCAACCACGGGGCTTCTTTTGCCTTTTTTTCATTTGGTAAATTTCTTAATATTTATGGATAAACGACAATCGTCATCCCGCTGCTTGTTAGCGGGATCTCTTGTTAGCGGCTGAGATACCGCGAATGAATCGCGGTATGACGGTTCGCGGCGGTATGACGGTTCGCGGCGGTATGACGGTTCGCGACGGCGTGACGATAAGCTCGTTATCCCGCTGCTTGTTAGCGGCTAAGAGATACCGCGGCAGTATGACGGTTAAGTGGGGTGTCATCCCAGTGTCAGCTACTTGGATGACAGGAGAAGGAGGCTACTTGCATGACACCATTCTTTTTTCTGGATCCAAGTAATCAGGGCACTGGGATGACAAGAAGAGGGCACTGCCGTCATAAAGGAACCAGTGTCAGCTACTCGGATGACAACAAAGAGCTACTTGGATAACAAGAAATATAGGCACTGGAATTGCAAAGAGTTTGCAAATATTAGTTATTACCTGTAGGATATAGAGAAATTAGTAAGGATTTTAATAGGAATAATATGCCATCTGTTACTTTTATTTTACCTGATGGGAGTAAGAAAAGTTATGAAGCTGCAGAGGGAGAAACTCTGCTCAATTTAGCCCATAGAAGTGATCCAGATCTGCTTGAAGGTGCATGTGAAGGCTCTCTTGCTTGTTCTACATGCCACGTGATTGTTGATCCAAAATCTTATGATGCTGTAGAAACGCATAATCCCATATCTGATGAGGAAAATGATATGTTAGACCTAGCTTTCGGCTTAACAGAGACGTCGAGGCTTGGATGCCAAATAAAAATCACAAAAGATATCGACGGCTTGTGTGTAACCATACCAAGGGGTACAAGAAACATATCATTAGATAAACAGGGGAATCATGCGTAAGATTTTTATCTATATTATCATCTCTTTACTTTTATTTATTCCTGTAGCGTATAGTGGTTTTTGGTATTTTTCTGCATGTAAGGTAAAAAATCTTTTAGCTGAAACAATACTATACATTAACGACGAAAAATTTGATATTTCACATGATTTTAGTGGATTTCCTTCTAACCTAATTTTCCGTGTGACAAACCCAAAATTTTCCAATGAGCAATTAACCATCTCATCTGATGCTTTATTGATAAAAAATAGATTGTTTGATAAATCAGTATATATCTACATACCAAGCAATGAAGTCAACATTGCTGTTCATGGTGATGAGAAAAAGAATATAAAATGCCACACAAACGATAGCAGCCACTTTGTTGTTAGACTAAACGATTTACCATCTTCATTGCGATTCAACAGCGTGATAGACTATATAGGTACACTTCGTTACGAAGATTATAGATTAAAATGTGATGTTTCAGAAAATCAGCAAAGTGTTATAACTGAAGTGAATGATAAAAGTAATTACATTCAATTTTACCTCGATAAAGAACTGAGTGGAAATGCTAAGCTAGGATTTGATTTGTATACTTATCGGTATAAAAATACTGCAAGTCCTGAAAGTTACCTTAGTATCGACACTAAATTTGATTATGAATTTGTAAACGACATCTCAGCTTCCAGAATTAATTTCAATATAGAGAAATTTTTGATTCAAAGTAATAATTTTTCTTTTGCTGCAGATGGTGGGGTAAACAATTACAACTTAGTTACATATTCATTTAAAGACAAAATCAACGTGGCTATATCAAATTATAAAGAATTAATCTCGTTTATGATTGGTGACTCAAAAACTTCAGATGTGTTTGAAAAATTAATGTCTTCCTTATCAGAAAAAACAACTGATGATGGCATTCAATTTTCAATAAAGTACGATGATGATGTAGGGTCAAGCTTTATTGGAAAGTTATCCATCACTGATTTTATGAACCAACTCAGTAAAATAATCCAATTAACCAAGAATGAGAATAGTAATTAGCTTACTTTTCATATTGATATTCCACTCAGGCGTAAACGCTTTTACTCTGGATAATAAACTCAGAGATAAAAGCATGGAAAAACGAGCAACCAGTTTATTTGAAATAATAAGGTGTCCAATATGTTCTGGCGAATCATTGTCTGAATCTGGATCTCAGATCGCGTATGATATGCGAGAAGCAATTCGTAAAAAAATCAATGATGGATACACAGATGAAGAGATAATCTCAGAGTTAAAAAATTCTTACGGCAATTCAATTATAATCGTACCGCCTATAAAATCTAGCACTTACATTTTGTGGTTTATTCCACTTACAACTCTGCTTATTGGGTGTTTTTTAATACAAAGATACATCAATACAACCACTTAAACCTTTTATATATAGCTAAAGTGACTTAGGTTCTCTAATTGCACATAAGTCAACAATAATTTTCACACAAATCAAAACAGCATATCTTCTCCATAATCCTTGGTAATTTTATATAAGTTAAAAGTAGCATATGGTTCTCTCCGCGGTCTGAGATGACAATAAATTTGTCAAGCCGCATTATACTTGTTAGGCGGAAGTGGACGGCAACATGTTTACCACGAAGTCTAACTAAGTTCTTGCTTGTCCCTTCCATCGGCATTGCTATCTTTATTTTCAATAAAATTATTGTCCTATGCTCTTTTGATGTTTATTGATAATAAAATTCTGTTTTATGAACCAACATCCTATGCATAATTACAGCTAATTTTCTTGCTACTGCTACAATTGCTTTTTTCATTCCTTTTTTCTTCGCAACCCCAGTTTTTTAATTTAAATGTCCTCTTGGTAACTGTAAGCATTGTTTGTGCAGCTTCATATAACATACTTCTACATTCCGCTGGTCCCATCTTTGATATGCTGCCATGCCGATCAACTT
>NZ_JAPQLE010000079.1:0-17852 GCF_028982185.1 Wolbachia endosymbiont of Drosophila baimaii
AGTCATAACTATATGCTGCTGGCATGCTTACCATCACTACTATAAGTCCATATCTTACCTTTTTTGGACTATTATGAGAAGTGCTATAACTTTAGCAATAGCCTCTTCTATCTTTCCTTGCCTATAGCAAACTATAGCATTTACATACTCAGAATTATTTTCATATTTATTAGATAACACATGAATAGGAGCAAAGAAAGAGTCTAGCTTGGCAACCACACGCTCAAACTTTAGTAACCTATCCGCAAAAATTGGTTTTACGTTGTTTTTAACCTTATAATTTTGTACAGCAAATATGCGTTTCTCACTAAGTGGGTGAGTGCGGAAATATTCCTCGGTGTTCTCATGCTCAATACTTTTAAAATAATCAAAAATCTCTTTCATACCTGAATTATCATAGCCAGATTCATCAAGATACCTTAAAGCATAGCTATCTGCTACACTTTCTTGCTCTTGAGAATAGTTAAAAAATAGCCTTGAACTAAACGCTACACCACTAAGCAAAATTGCACCAGCAACCTGAGGGTTAATGATAATACTAGAAACTAATCCTACCATATAACTAATCATCGCTATCGATTGAAAATAACCCATAGCACTACTCATTTGCAATATATGACCAGCAGATATGTGAGCAATCTCATGTGCTAATATACCAAGCAGGACATAAGGTTTAGCCGAATATTGTAAAAGTCCTAAATGAATGAAAATACTGTTATTGTTAATTACAAAAGCATTAATCGAATTGTCATTAATTATAAAAACTTTTATTTGCTCATGATCAATATCCGCAGCAGAAAATAAAGGTTGCGCTAGCTCTTTCACTATTGCTTCCACTTCACTATCTCTAATAATGTTAATAGAGTAAGCATTATTATAATATGCAAAAAAGAACAATAAGGTCAAAAACTTAGCAACTCTAAACATGAAAATTCTGTGCTTGTATAATTTATAGAAATTCTATATTTTAACACTTAAATTATACAAATTTATAAACGCTAGTTTAAATTTTTAACGTAACTGATAAGTTTGTCGATGGTAGTTAACTTAATTTTATGTTGTTCAGCAAATTTAAGTAACTGAGGTAAGCGCATCATAGAGCCATCATCATTCACTAATTCACAAATAACTGCTGAATGATCAAACCCTACTAACTTCGCCATTTCAACACTCGCTTCAGTATGACCAGCACGTTGTGCCACCCCACCTTTATGTGCAATTACAGGAAAAACATGACCTGGAGTTATGATGTCATCCTGAGTACCATCCTTGTTGATAGCAGCATGTATGGTTTTCGTTCTATCCTCTGCTGAAACACCGGTTGTAATGCCATAACGTGCATCAATTGATGTAGTAAATGCGGTATGATTTCCACCAATATTTTTCTTTTCCATGAAATTAAGGCCCAATCTTTTCATGTGAAATTTAGTCATTGCTAAGCAAACAACCCCTGTACCGTACCTAACCATAAAAGCCATATGTTCCGGCTTTATTTTCTCAGCTAAGACAATCAAATCGCCTTCATTTTCTCTATTTTCATCATCAACTAAAATGAATAATTTACCGGAACGAGCATCCTCTAATACATCTTCCACAGAAGAAATACCTGGTAGACTCATTGAAGCATAAGTGGCCTGTACCATAATAATTTACTTAAATTCAATCTTAACTATTTTATACAATTTCTCTCCATTTGGCACTGTCACTTCCACATATTCACCGACTTTTTTGCCGATTAAGGCACTCCCAAGTGGTGAACTAGTAGATATTAACTGCTTTGAAACATCAGCTTCATATTCGCCTACAACCTTATAAACATATTCCACTTCACCGTTATTATCACTTAACATGCTTAATGTCACAGTTGCACCAAACATTACTGAATCACCAAACAAATTTTTTACTTCTATTACTTCCGCATGTGAGAGCTTACTTTCTATCTCCATTATACGGCCTTCAATAAAACCTAACCTTTCCCGTGCTGCATGATACTCTGCGTTTTCAGACAAATCACCTTGATCACGAGCATCAGAAATAGCCTGTATCACAGAAGGTTTTTCTTCCTTTAATTTTTCAAGTTCGGCTTGCATATTCTCAAAACCTTCACTCGTTATAGGAAATTTATTAATAATGGATGAAGCCATAATCACCACCTAAACGCAATTAAATTGAGTAACGAAATTACTCACAATGTTAAAAATATCACCTTTTATATCATCACTCATGTCATTTGACAACTTTTTTAAAACCCCAGGGTGTACAGTATGAAAATAATTAATAAGATCATGTTCAAATTTATTAATGTAACTTATTTGTATTTTACTTAACTGATTATATAGGTTAGAAAAAATATACATCAGCACTACTTGCTCTTCTATTGACATAGGTAAATGTTGTTTTTGCTTTAATAACTTGACAAGATATTTACCCTTATTCAAGGATAATTGAACACTAGCATCAAGATCAGAACCAAATTTTGCAAAATCTTCTAATTCTCTATACTGAGCTAAGCTTAGCTTTATAGAACCAGCAACTTTCTTCACAGACTTTAGTTGTGCAGCAGAACCAACCCGTGAAACTGACAAACCTATATTTACTGCAGGTCGAAATCCTTTATAAAATAATTCAGACTCAAGAAAGATCTGCCCATCGGTAATTGAAATAACATTTGTTGGCACATATGCAGATACATCACCAGCTTGAGTTTCGACAATTGGCAAAGCAGTTAAAGAACCCTGCCCTTTTTTATCAGACATTTTAGCAGCTCTTTCAAGCAAGCGAGAATGCACATAGAATATATCTCCAGGGTAAGCTTCACGACCAGGAGGACGTCTGAGCAATAAAGACATCTGCCTATATGCCACAGCATGCTTAGATAAATCATCATATATAATCAAACAATGCATTCCATTGTCACGGAAAAATTCCCCAATAGTGCAACCAGCATAAGGTGCTAAAAATTGCATAGGCGCGCAGTCAGATGCACTAGCCACAACTACAGTTGTATACTCTAATGCTCCGCTTTCTTTCAGCTTATTTACCACTTTTGCTACTGTCGAAATTTTTTGCCCAATAGCAACATAAACACAGTAAACTTTTTGATTTTCGTTTACCTCATCGTTAATCTTCTTCTGATTGATAATAGTATCAAGCGCAATAGTAGTTTTACCAATTTGTCTATCACCAATAATTAATTCACGCTGCCCTCTACCTATTGGAATTAGCAAATCTATAATTTTAATTCCTGTTTGCAGTGGCTCATGCACAGACTTACGATCAATAATGCCTGGCGCTTTAGATTCTATATCCATTCTGTTTTTGGCTCTAATTTCCCCACCGTCGTCCATAGGATGGCCCAACGCATTTACAACTCTCCCTAACAATTCATGCCCTACAGGCACCTGCACAACATCACCACTACATTTTACAACGTCCCCTTCTTTCACATCACGGTCATTACCAAGCACAACTATTCCAGCCGTATCATGATCTAAATCGAGAACTATTCCTTCTACACCACTTGCAAAAAATACCTTTTCACCGAATTTTGCTTTTTCCAGCCCATAAACCAATGCGATACCATCTGTTACTGAAATTACTTCACCTATATTTTCCCGCTTTATAGGATTATCAAACGTCTCAACCTTTTCTCTTATTATACTTGCTATCTCAGAAACATTCATACTGTTCTTCATACAAAATTCCTTACTTTTAATATTTCCATTTTACTTAAGTCAACTAACCTATCCAAGTAACTTTTTAGCGAAGCATCGATCAAATTAAAACCATACCTAACTACGAAGCCACCTAGTATAGAAGGGTCAACCACATTGCTTACTTTTATTATTTTACCAAGAAAGCTCAAAGATTCAGTAATTATTTCTATATCAGATTCCTTTAAAGTTTCTGCTGACTTTATAGTAATTTCGAATTCATTTTCATTTTCTCTTGCAAGACTTAAGAATTTTTCTAATATAAGGATCAATAAACTAGAGCGTTTATTTGCAAATATAACCATAATAAATTTTACTAAATTCTCACTCAGGTGCTCATTTATAGAAAGCATCACTTCTTTTTTGTGTGCAAAAGAAATCATAGGATGAGATAGGTACACAAAAACATCACGTTGATCCTTAAAAAAAGCCAACAAAAATTCTACTTCTTTCCTTATAATACCTAACCTGCTTCCTGAGACATGAAATAGCACTCTAGCGTAAGATGAAACTAAATTATTGTATTGGGTCTTTTTCATATTAAATCCAGTAAATCTAAATTAATTCAGCTACAAATCTTTCATTCTTCAATCCAAGCATTTTTTATATAAACAGGTCTTCTCTTTAAGGAAAGAAAATATAAATCATATCTGACTGAATAATCTAAAAAACTAAGGTTTTTACTTAAGAAATACTTAGAAGAATTTATAATAGACCGACATTGAAGATGAGATATCGGTATTTCTTTTCCAAGTAAACTTGTTTTAACTTCTATAAAAATCAGCTCCTTTTTTTTAGATACAATTAAGTCAATTTCACCGAACTTACAACGGTAACGGCGTTTTATAACATTATACCATTTCAGTTTTAAATATACTAAAACTAATAACTCGCCAAAGTAACCTACAAAGTAGCGTAACCTACTTACCACAAGAAGAACAATTATGATAACAATTAACTTTGTGTAACTACTTTGCCTCCTTCTTTATTTTTACTATAAACCTTACCTCTTGCTGCAATATCCCTATCAACCAGTTCTATCACTACCATTGAAGCGCAATCACCCTTTCGAGTGCTAAATTTTATTATTCTAGAATACCCACCTTTACGATCTTGATAACGGCTGGCTAAGACGTTTAATAACTTATCAACTGCTAACTTACTATTATGAAGGCGTGAAAGCAAAAGTCTTCTACCATGTAAAGTATTCTTATTCTTAGCAATTGTAATAAACTTTTCGACATATGGACGAAGTTCCTTAGCTTTTGGTAAAGTAGTTACAATCTGCTCATGGTTAATTAATGAGATAGATAGATTCTTTAACGTCGATAATCTATGTTCAGTACAACGAGATAGTTTACGTTTTTTTATTCCATGTTTCATATATCACCTAATCTTCATCAGTATGTTGTTTAGCCAACTCATCTATATCCTTAGGTGGCCAGTTTAGCACATTCATACCCAAAGACAAGCCAAAATTAGTCAAAACTGCCTTAATCTCATTCAAAGACTTTCTGCCAAAATTAGCAGTTCTTAACATTTCACCTTCTGTCTTTTGCACAAGATCACCTATATAAGTGATGTTTTCGTTTTTCAGACAGTTATGAGACCTGACAGATAATTCCATTTCATCTACCTTACGCAATAAGACAGGGTCATAACCCAAATCTTTAGCACCACTAGACGAAGAAACCTGCGATTTTTTATAACTTACATCAGAACTAATAAAGGGCTGAAGTTGCTCCTGTAATATTCTTGCAGCAGAGTCAACAGCTTGACTCGGAGAAATTGTACCATCAGTTTCAATTGACAATATCAGCTTATCCTTATCAGTCACTTGGCCAACACGACTGTTCTCTACCCTGTACGAAACCCTGTTGACAGGGCTATACAAAGCATTAACTGGAATAAAACCAATTAAATCCTGTTCACTCATAAGCTTCAAAAGTTCATTTTCTTTATATTTAGTTACAGGAAGATAACCTTTTCCGCTAGCCACATATATGGTCATGTTAAGCTCCACATTTTGCCCCAGCGTACATATTAACAAATCTTTATTAACAATAGAGCATTGATCATCAGTTTCTATCATCCCAGCTAATACCTGGCAAGGCCCTTTAGCGTTTAAATTTAAGCATTTATTAGAAGCACCATTTAATTTACACCTCAACATACCCATATTTAATACTATATCAGTTACGTCTTCTCTCACCCCTTGAATTGAAGTGAACTCATGAGTTACACCTTCAATTTTTATTCCATAAACAGCACTACCTTTAAGAGAAGATAACATTACACGTCTTAATGCATTACCTAATGTTAAAGCAAAACCACTTTCCAACGGTTCTAGCACTATATCACTTTTTTCACTTGAAGCATCTGATATTACCTTAACTGAACTAGGTTTAATCAATTTATCCAAATTGCTACAGAGAGAAACATCATTATTATAATACATAAAACAACCTTTTCAAATATCCTATACTCTTCTTTTTTTTC
Source organism: Wolbachia endosymbiont of Drosophila baimaii (assembly GCF_028982185.1). Classification (NCBI taxonomy): domain Bacteria; kingdom Pseudomonadati; phylum Pseudomonadota; class Alphaproteobacteria; order Rickettsiales; family Anaplasmataceae; genus Wolbachia; species Wolbachia endosymbiont of Drosophila baimaii. Next base: position 6,213 of record NZ_JAPQLE010000079.1, read on the forward strand.
TTAACCTGCACCCATTATGAGGAATTGCGGTTTTATCTGCAATTGAAGTCACAGTCAACCCACAGCTCTGAAGTGCTTTAACCGCAGCTTCGGTACCAAAGCCAGGACCGCGAATTATTACAGAGACAACCTTCATACCAAATCTCTCCATTGCGTTCTTCGCAGCAGACTCCGCAGCCTTACCTGCAGCATAAGGTGTGGATTTTCTCGAACCTGAAAAACCACATGCACCCACAGAAGTTTGACATAGCGTATTACCATGAACATCAGTTACATTTACAAAAGTATTATTAAAAGTTGCACGAATATGGACAACACCAGTAATAAACTCCTTCTTACTCTTACTAACCGTTTTGACTTTTTTCATTAAAACTCACAATAATAATAAATTTTATTTTTTCCCAGCAATAGGCAACCGAGATCTACCTTTACGAGTCTTAGCATTAGTATGAGTCCTTTGCCCTCTCACAGGTAAACCTTTTCTATGTCTCACCCCTCTATAGCATCCCATTTCCACTAAAGATTTTATGTTCATAGCCACTTCTTTTCTGAGCTCGCCTTCTATAACATAATTTTGTCTAATGAAACCGCTGATCTTTTCTATATCTTCATCTCGTAATTCTGAAACACGTTTGCGCTTATCAACTTCGCAAGCGTGACAAATTACATTCGCAGTAGCAATACCTATACCATATATATAAGTTAATGCAAAAGGAACACATTTCCTCACTGGAATATTTATGCCTGCAATACGTGCCACTGGTACCTCGATACTTTATTAATAACAACTCTTAATTTATACCATAAAACAACTCAGAGTCAAACCAAATTACAAGAAATTTTACTTTCAATCTCTTGCGTTACCTCATCAACACTCAAATTAGCGTCAATTGTTAATAATTTGCCTTTATAATACTCGCGTAAACCTTTCATTTGAAGGTGATATTCACTTATTCTCTTATTAATTGCAGACATATCAGCATCATCAATTCTTTTCTCTAACCTCGTACTTTTACATTTAGCACAAGTAGTACTCTTAAAAGAAGATACACTATATATGCTTTTACAGTCCAAACACGCGAGACGATTTTTTAACCTATCGATTGCAATATTATCGTCAAGCTGCAGCTCAACTACAATGTCAACATCCCTATTATATTTTTCTTGCAAAACTTGAGTCAAAAAATGAGCCTGGTTTAAATTTCTCGGAAAACCATCTAATAAGCAATTATCATCCACTAATGCAAGCTGGTCACGTAATAATCCACATATAATTTCATCTTGAATTAAATTACCAGATTCCACGGTACCCTTTATTTTTTTACCTAACTCATTACTGCTAGATATAATATTCCTTAATAAATCCCCTACTGAAATTAATTTTAAATTATATTTTGCTATTAACAAGCTTGACTGAGTACCTTTACCAGAACCTGGAGGACCAAAAATCGTAATGATCATCTTACTTTCCTCGTTTTAGACTCATATTTCTTTATCCAGTTGTCGTACCTATTTGAAAAAATATAAGATTGTATTTGCATAATAGTATCAGTAATAACGTTCACTATAATCAGTAAGCTCGTCCCACCAAAAATAAATGGTATATCATAATAATATCTCATAACTTCAGGTACAGTACATATGACTACCAAATACGCAGAGCCAATGAATGTCAACTTAAAAACTATATCTTGAAGGTAATCAGAAGTATGTTTCCCAGGCCTTCTACCAGGTATAAAACCACCATTTTTTTTAAGAAAATCTGCGTTTTCCTCTGGATTAAATATAAAATTGGTATAGAAAAAATTAAAAAATACTATCAGAACCAAATAGGCTACAATATATACTACTTTATTTGCCATAAAGTAATTCAAAATAAAATCAGAAAAAGCGTGCCCCTTATAGAAATTTGCAATTGAAATAGGTGTCAATAAAATTGCATTAGCAAAAATGGTTGGTACTACACCAGATAAATTAATCTTCAATGGAATATAAGTAAAATCGTCATTATGTAATCTTTTAAATTGCTTTTTAGGATGTTGAACAATAACCTTTCTATAAGAAGACTCTACAAAAATGACTAAGAGTAGCAGCAAAAAAAACAATACCAAAACAAAAAGGATAATAAATAACGATACGCTACCGTTTTTATTTAACGTTAACAAAGATGACAAAGCGCTGTGTAACTCTGATATTATACCCGTGAAAATGATTAATGAAATACCATTGCCTATACCGCTAGCGCTGATTCGTTCACCAAGCCATATTAAAAGCATAGTTCCACCTAAAAGGCTGAAAACACCTATTGTACGAAACATAACACCAGGTTCGATTACAACCAATACCCCTTCCCTATTCATCCCTTCCAATCCAACCAAAATTGGAATTGATTGAAATACACAAATTACTATGGTCAGATAGCGTATATAAGAATTCATCTTTCTACGGCCTGACTCTCCATCATTCTTAACTTCCTTCATTCCTTTAATCGCAGAAGAAAGTAACTGAATAATGATAGAAGCCATTATATATGGCATAACGTTCAATGCTAGAATTGCCATTCTAGCCAATGCACCACCAGAAAATAAATTAAATACTCCAAAAACGCCTGAGCCATCTTTGGGAAATATATCATTAACTACATCAAGATTAATTCCAGGAATAGGCACATAAGTACCCAAGCGATAGCAAATTAAAGCTATTAGCGTAAAAAATATACGCTTTAATAAATCACCTTTATACAACAACGTAGGATCCAAGCTATTAAATGCAGATTTATTGCCCATGATTTACGACAGTATTTCCACACTACCACCAACTGAAGCTACAGATTTTTTTGCAGCTTCTGACGCAAAATCAACATGAAACACAAATTTTTCGCTCAACTTACCTTTATTAAGAAGTTTAATTTTATCCTTAATAGACTTTATAAAACCTAATTCATACAGCTTCTCCTTATCTATAACAGAGTCTTTCACTATTTTTTTAGCTTCCATTAAGCGCTGTATATCGCCAACATTAATTATAGAGTATATGTTCCTACATATAGGCTTAAAACCTCTTTTAGGCAAACGAGTATATATAGACTGTTGTCCACCCTCAAAACCATTTATGGAAACTCCACTTCTAGCCTTTTGCCCTTTATGCCCTCTACCGGATGTTTTACCTTTACCACAACCGATACCTCTACCCAGCAACTTAGGCTTCTTTTTCTTAGATAACTTAGTAAATATAGAATTTAATTTTACAGCATTATTCATACTTTACCTGTTTCCAACTATCTCGCTAATCTTTTTGCCTCTTTTGCTTGCTACCTGACGAGGAGATAACATACTATCAAAAGCCTTAAACACCGCACATATAACGTTATGAGGATTATTTGATCTAGTGGATTTAGCTACCACATCCTTTATACCTAACACCTCAAAAACTGATCTAATCGCTCCACCAGCAATAATACCTGTTCCGGCTCTTGCGGTTCTTAAAACTATCTCACCAGAACAAAATTTAGCTTTAATATCATGATGCAAAGTTCTACCTTCACGCAAGTACACTCTAATCATTGATTTCTTTGCAGCATTTACAGCTTTGACTCTTGCTTCAGCAACTTCTGCGTGCTTACCTATTCCACACCCTACCCTACCCTTCTCATCGCCAACAACAACCAAAATTGAAAATGAAAATCTTCTACCACCTTTGGTAACCGTTGTCACTCTTCGTACCGAAACTAAAAGCTCTGATAAATCATTATTATTTTGTAAATTCTTTATAGCCATATTCAAAACCTTCTAAAATTCAAATCCAGAACTTCTTAAAGCCTCAGCAAATTGAGAAACTAATCCTGTGTATTTATACGCTCCACGATCAAACGTAAGCTGCTGCTCTAATTTCATGCCAAACAGACGCTCAACCATTAAGGAAGAAACCTGTTTTATAGTTTCAGCGTTGACTTTCCCTTTACATACATCCTTAATTTTAGCATCCAAAGTAGAAGCTGAAGTGAGAGTTATTCCTTTTACATCATTAATTAACTGGACATAAAAATGCCTATTAGATTTAAATATGGATATACGTAAACGTTCAGCGCTCTTGTCAAGCTTCGCTCTATTACGTAACTTCCTTTTTTCAGAATTACTTAAAAAATTATACGATCTTTTCATTTTTATTACTTCTTTTTACTTACAACCTTACGCAGCATAAATTTGCCTTTTATTACAACACCCTTACCTTTATAAGGATCATATTTTCTAATTTTGCATATATCAGACGCCACCATATAGACCTTCTGCTTATCCATACCACTAACTACTAAGTGAGTTGGCTTTATGCACTTAATCTCAACATCTTTAGGCACTTTATATTTAACATTATGGCTATAACCAAGATACAAAGTCAAATACTTACCATCACACTCTGCCTTATATCCCACACCGTTAATCTCAAGATTAACAGAAAAACCATCAACCATGCCGTTAATGATATTATTAATATTACTCCTATAGGTGCCCCACATAGGCTTTATTTTATCATAATTATCTTTATCTTGATCAACAGAAAGCAATAGCTGATTATCAATAATCTGACACACAACATCCCTGATCAAGCTAACTTCCTTTTCAGCCTTAGCACTCTTTATTAACATACTACCATTATTATATTCAACTGAAACACCAGCAGGAATATTGATAGGAGCAGCACCTATACGAGACATGAATTTCTCCTATTATTTAAAACACACGACACAAAACTTCTCCACCAACCTTTAACTTATGTGCATTATAATCAGTCATCACTCCTTTGGGTGTCGATATAATAAAAATACCAAGACCATTATATGCTTTAGAAATGTCCTTATACTTAGAATAACGACGACAACCAGGCTTTGACACCCTAACTATGTCACTAATTACAGGTGACTTCTCATAATACTTCAATTTTACAATGAAAGAAGGTAAATTATCTACAACTTGCTTTTCATAATCAAGGATATACCCTTCCTCTTTTAAAATCTCCAATATAGAAGAATTCATCTTAGAAAATAGTACCCTTGTTGCCCTATGCATTGCCAATTGAGCATTACGTATCCTTGTTAAAAAATCACCAATACTATCAGATAACGCCACAATATACTCCTTATATTATATTTACCAACTAGACTTTGTAACTCCTGGAATTTGCCCAAAAGAACATAAATCACGCAAAACAATTCTACATAAACCAAATTTTCTATATACTCCTCTTGGTCTCCCAGTTAAAGCACACCTATTTCTAATTTTGGTTTTAGAAGAATTTCTAGGCAATTTTTTAATTAATTTATTTTGAGCTGTAAACCTTTCTACAATAGACAAATTCTTATTATTTATTATAGATTTCAATTTTTCTCTTTTTTCTTTATATTGATCGCACAACTTTATTCTGCGAAGATTTCTTTCCATCATAGATTTTTTTGCCATATATTTCTCCTCTCAATTAATCAAAAAAAGGAAATTTAAGAGCCAGTAATAATTCCTTTGCTTCCTTATCACTAACTGCACTTGTTATAATATTAATATCCATACCTCTAATTTTACTTATTTTATCATAGTCTATTTCTAAAAACGAGATATGTTCCTTTATACCAAAGGAAAAATTACCATTACCGTCAAATTGCTTCACACTAAATCCTCTAAAATCTTTTTCCCTTGGCAAAGCAATATATATCAATCTTTCTAAAAACTCATACATTTTATCTCTACGCAAAGTTACTTTGCAACCTACTGTAGCACCTTTTCTGATCTTGAAGCCAGAAATAGATTTTTTTGCAAAAGTTGATAAAGGCTTCTGTCCAGCAATCAAATATAGGCTATCAAGTGGTTCATTTATTGCTTTACTATCTGTAGCAGCATCTCCAACGCCCATATTGATACACACCTTGACAAGTTTAGGCACTTGCATTATATTGCCGTAATTAAACTTATCCTTCAAGGACTTTACTATGCTATCTTTATACAATTCTTTAAACATATCAACCTAATCTATCACTTCTCCAGAAACTTTTGCAAAACGCACTTTCCTACCGTCTATAACCTTAAACCCCACTCTAGTTGGAGTTTTATATTTAGGGTCCAATGTTGCAACGTTGGATATATCAATAGCTAACTCTTTATTTAATATACCACCACTACTACCAGCTTTTGGTTTAGTATGTCTCTTATGCACATTCACTCCAGAAACAATTACTTTCTTTTTAGCATCACGTGCTATAACTTTGATTACCTTACCAATTTTTCCCTTATCTTTACCAGTTAAAACTATAACGTCGTCACCACTTTTTATTTTAGCACTCATTATAAAACCTCAACAGCTAATGACATTATCTTCATAAAAGAACCAGATGATAACTTTTTTACCGGACCAAACACCCGAGTGCCAAGTGGTTCACCTTGATCGTTAATCAAAACTACAGCATTGCTAGAAAAACGAATTACAGAACCATCAGATTTTCTAATAGGGCTTTTCACCCTCACCACAACTGCTCTATATACTTTTCCCTTCTCAACTTTCCCTCTTGGAGTAATAGATTTAGTAGATACAATAACTGTGTCACCTATAGATGCAGACTTTCTACCGCCCAATAAACCAATACAAAGCACTGCACGCGCGCCAGAATTATCAGCTACTTCCAACAATGTATTTTTTTGAATCATATAAATATCCTATTCAATGTGAGCTATTAACAATAACCCATTTTTTAGTAGTAGAAATAGGCTTGTGTTCTTGTATTAAAACCTTGTCCCCTTCTTTACAACTATTATTCTCATCATGTGCTGTACACTTCTTGTATTTTTTTATAACCTTTCTATACAGCTCATCCTTATACACTTGTAATACCGAAACCTTTACAGTCTTATCACACTTAGCCTTAGTTACAGTACCACAAAAAACCTTTTTAGGCATTCTTTTCCTCTCTTCTTCTTTTATTTAATGTAGTTAAAATACGAGCTATGCTCTTTCTTATTAAGCTAAAACGCGAAATATTGTTGCACTGGCCCAGCTTCTTTTGAAAAACCAAATTAACAAACTCTTTTCTCAAATTCACAAGAATTTCATGCAATTCTTGCGAGGACCTCGATTCAATGTCAGCTATATCCATTGCAACTCCATTTAATTATGATTAGATACAAATTTACACTTCATAGGAAGCTTAGCAGTCGCCTTTTCAAGCGCCAATCTTGCTAAATGCATGGGAACATCACTGCTAATTTCAAACAACATTCTACCGGGCTTAGCTTTAAATACCCAAAACTCAACACTACCTTTCCCTTTACCCATACGCACATCCGCCGGCTTTTTACTAACAGGGGTATCAGGAAAAATTCTTATCCACACTTTACCAGAGCGTTTTAATGTTCTAGATATTACACGCCTTGCAGTTTCAATATGCTTAGATTGAATCCTACCTGCTTCCATAGCCTTTAGACCATAATCTCCAAAAGATAATGTGCTACCACCTTTCGTGTTACCCTTAATTCGTCCTTTAAATACTTTTTTATATTTACTTTTTTTAGGAATAAACATTTCAATATACCTAATTAGTTACCAATATAAACCCAGACCTTAACTCCTATGATGCCATATATAGTTTTTGCTTCAGCAAAAGCATAGTCTATATTAGCACGCAAAGTATGCAAAGGCAAACGGCCTTCTTTATACCACTCAGTACGAGCTATCTCAGCTCCGCCAAGGCGCCCAGAACAACTTACTTTAATACCTCTAGCACCCATCCTCAAACAACTTTGAATAGCTTTTTTCATCGCTCTTCTAAATGAAACCCTTTTTTCTAACTGCTGTGCAATGCTGTTTGATATTAAAACTGCATCTATTTCAGACCTTTTAACCCCTACTACATTCACTTCCACATTATTTTTTACTTTTTCAGCTATCTTTTGCTTTATCTTCTCAATATCCGAGCCTTTCTTACCTATTATCACTCCAGGTCTAGAAGAATGTATTATTACAGATACCAAATCGATCGTACGCTCTATAATTACTTTAGAAACACCAGCATGCTTAAAAGATTCATTTATATAACTGCGAATAGATAAATCTTGATGCAACCCTTGTTCATAACCCTTCTCAGCATACCAAATAGATGACCAAGTATTAATTATTTTTAACCTAAATCCTTTAGGATTAACGTTTCCCATATTTTTGCACTTTCCTTATTAATTTTCTATTTTTATGAATCATATAATTTCCCCCAATTTTACAGTTATATTACTATAACGTTTACTAACTCTATTAGCTCTACCCATAGCTTTTGGACATACCCTACGCAAAGTAAGAGACTTACCTATTAAAATTTCTTTTATATATAAATTATCGATATCCAATCCATAATTTTGAGCATTAGCAATCGCAGAATTTAATACCTTCCTTATAAGACCTGCAGCTTTCTTTTCACAAAATCTTAATTGCACAGTGGCAAAAGAAACTTTTTTATTACGTACTAAACCAGCAACCAAATTCAATTTACGAGGAGTTGATTTTAAAACCCTAGAACCAGCTTTAACTATTACATCTCTGTTTTTCATATCAACTACCTTCTTGTCGCCTTTTTATCACCACTATGACCAGTAAATTTACGAGTGGGTGAAAACTCACCAAACTTATGACCTATCATATTCTGATCATTAACATTCACAGGAATGTAATCCTTACCATTATAAACAGCAAACTTTAAACCTAAACAATTAGGAAGAATTACAGAAGCCCTGGAATGAACTTTTATAGCCATGTTAACAAACCCCTTGTTTAAAGCATTATTCACCGACTTTAATATAGAAGGATGACAAAAAGGAGGCTTCCATGCAGATCTACTCATAAACTAACCTTTCAATTGTTTTATATACTTATCACTAGATTTATTTCTCCTTCGAGTTTTCTTTCCTTTTGTTGCAACACCCCAAGGAGTAACAGGATGACGACCACCAGAGGTTTTTCCTTCCCCGCCTCCATGAGGATGGTCAACCGGATTCATTGCAACTCCACGTACAGTAGGTCTAATCCCAAGCCACCTACTTCTCCCAGCTTTACCCAACTTTCTATTCTTATGGTCAGGGTTAGATACTACACCAATAGTAGCCTTGCAAGAAGATAAAATCAACCTAATTTGACCAGACCTGAGTCGTAATAAAACATATTGGCCATCACGACCAACGATTTGTGCATAACAACCAGCAGCTCTAGCAATCGCAGCACCATTACCTGGCTTCAGCTCAACATTATGAACGAAAGAACCAACAGGTATATGCTTGAGTAGTAAACAATTCCCTGGCAAAATATCAGCATCATTCCCAGCTGTAACAACATCACCTGGCTTCATACCTTGAGGAGCTAATATATAAGACTTAATATCATCTTCCTTATATGATATTAACGCCAAAAACCCACTTCTATTTGGGTCATACTCTATTTTTTCAACTATACCTTGACCACTTCTATTACGCTTAAAATCTATCACTCTATACTTCTTTTTGTGACCACCACCCCTATGACAAGTTGTAATTCTACCATGATTATTTCTTCCACCACTGGACTTTTTACCGGATGTAAGAGACTTTTCTGGCTCATCTTTTGATAAACCAACTTTACTTACTAACACAGTACCACGAGAAGACGGAGTAACAGGATTAAAAAATTTCATACCCATACTAAACGCTCATTATATCTAATTTTTGACCATCCATCAAAGAAAAATAAACTTTCTTTTTCTGTTTTTCACAACCAATCACACCCCTAAAACGCCTATATTTAGGCTTAATTCTAACAACATTTATAGAAGAAATTTTAACATCAAACAGAGACTCTATTGCCAACTTTATCTGACGCTTATTTACATTTACAAAAACATACAAAGAATATTTATTAAACTTCTCCCTCAAAAAAGAGGCCTTTTCTGTAATTATAGGAGATTTTATTATATTATTATATTTGATCATAACAATCTACCTTCAAGATGCTTTAAAGTATCCTTTGTCAACATCACGCATTCGTGATTCAATATATCAAAAACATTTAACCCAATAGGTTTGATTAAGTCTACATAGTGCAAGTTTTTAGCCGCACGCAACAAATCATCTCCATAATCACCAACTATCAAAAAGGAAGAAAATTTAAAATTTTTAATATATTTACACATTTCAGACGTTTTCTTCACATCAATATTTAAATTATCCAGAATAATTACTTGATTACTTAAATACTTTAGAGATAAAGCAATTTTTAAACCAAATTTGCGTACCTTCTTATTAAGAGAATAAGTATGACTCCTCACAACAGGGCCGAAAATAATCCCACCACCTCTAAATTGAGGAGATCGCAAGCTCCCTTGTCTTGCCCTACCGGTACGTTTTTGACCATAAGGTTTAGCTGTTGTACCAGAGACATCACTAATACCTTTTGTTTTATGAGTACCAGCTCTTCTCTTCGCTAATTGCCATCTCACTATATCATGCAAAATACTCAATTTTTGCTTAGCAGAAAATATCAAAGGATTGAGCTGAGCAGTACCTACATTATCATTAGATAGATTAACTAAATTACATTCCATAACTAACTTACCAAATTACTAGCATCATCATTTACATCTAACAGCAAACCTACCGGAAAAGGAACATCTTTATGTAAAGATTTTTTAACTGCATCTCTTACAAAAACATAGGAATTTTTAAACCCAGGAATATTATTACCCTTCACAGCAATTATACTATTTTCATGATCAATGGATAATATCTTCATATTTTGTGCAGTTATCCTGCTGTTACCTAAATGACCAGCCATTTTCTTTCCTTTGAATACTCTACCAGGATCCTGACATTGGCCAGTGGAACCTTGTGATCTGTGAGCAATAGAAACACCATGAGATGCCCTAAGCCCACTGAAATTATGCCGCTTCATCACACCAGCAAATCCTTTACCTATAGAATAACCCGTAATATCAAGATATTGACCAACCACAAAATGATTGATTCCCACTTTTTTACCACATTCTATTCCCGACAGGTCATTTAATCTACTTTCGTATAACTTACATTTATTATTTATACCCTTTTTCTTTAAATATTCCAACTGAGGTTTTGCTATATTTTTAAAATCTCCTATGCCTAAAATGACTGAATTATAGCCACATTTATCTTGTCCTTTTATATCAATAATATAAGTTTCGCTGAGATGCAATAAAGTTACAGCCATGCGACTATTGTCAGAATACATAGCAGTATGACCAATATTCATCATTAGTAAACCAATTCTCCTCAGCGAATTTATTCTCTTCATTTCCTTCTCCTAAACCTTAACTTCCTTGACTTTTAAATCCACTTCTACGCCAGCAGAAAAAGATAAACCTGTAAGCATCTGCATCATAGTAGGAGTAAGATCATGTAAAACAATCAAACGCCTAGAAGTTCTCATTTCAAACTGTTCACGAGATTTTTTATCAACGTGAGGAGATCTATTAACAATAAATTTAGAATCTTTCCTTGGCAACGCAATCGGACCAGATAATTTTGCACTGGACCGCTTTAATTCATCAACAAATTTTCGAACACACTCCTCCAATAAAGAACAATCGAAAGCCTTAATGTTAATATATATATCTTG
>NZ_JAPQLE010000080.1:0-3265 GCF_028982185.1 Wolbachia endosymbiont of Drosophila baimaii
CTTAAGTCGTAACTATACGCTGCTGGCATACAAACCCCTCTACCATAAATCCATTCTTACCTTATTTGGATTATTATGAGAAGAGCTATAACTCTATGGGAGGGAAGCAAAATCTGGGATTCGGCCTTAATGGCATTAGCGTTGCATCAGCTTCACCCTCCCTGTGAGGTATTTTAGCTCTAATGCCTCACATCATAAAGATACAAGTGTCAAGCTACTTGGATGACAGGGGAGGGAGGCACTGGGATGACAGGAGAAGGTAGTGGGATGACACCCTGACAACCGTCATCCAGCTGCTTGTTAGCGGGATCTAGAGATACCGCGAATGAATCGCGGCATAACATAGGACTGCTTTCATTCCAGTGCTTGACACTGGAATCCAGCCTTTCTGCAATCTCATCGAAAACGCTGTAACCACTTTCTATGCTAGTTTGCTTGTGAGCAACCTGGATTCCAGTGTCAAGCACTGGAATGACACCGTTATAAAGGAACCAGTGTCAGCTACTTGAATGACACAGTCTTTGCTTGAACCCGTAACGTTCGTACATTTTGCTAAAAGTTCAAATATCAACATCATGCACGTTGAGTGCATTGCTATTAATAAAATCACGGCGTGGTTCAACTATATCACCCATTAGTATTGAAAATATGGAATCAGCTTCTTCACAATCTTTTATTTCAACCTTTAGTAAAGTTCTAGCCTNCTCAGGATTTAACGTAGTATCCCATAGCTGATCAGCATTCATTTCACCAAGACCTTTAAATCTCTGCAGAGTTAAACCCTTTTTACCATAGTCCATTATTATTTTTGCAAGCGTACTTGGAGAAGTGATTCTTATTTCAGTTTCTTGTGATTTTAAAAATGAATCACCATTAAATAAATTACTTATACCATCAAGCAAACTTAATATGTTTTGCATATCTTTGCCTTCAAGCATACTAAGTGCAAATATATATTTGTCTGCCAATCCTTGAAACAATTTAGAGACGTGAATTTCTTTTTCTTCATCTTTTATTTCCACTTCCCAAGTATATTCGCTGTACATTAACTTCAAATACTTTAATATATCATCAGCCGATGATAGAGCATTCTTTTTGCTTAAAATTAGCAATGACTCTAAGAGATTTTGTGGTATCTCTCTATCATAATTTTTGCTAATATTAGAAATGCTAACGCATTTATTCAAAATAAGGCGCAAATCGTTAAATTCTGTAGCTGTACTACTTAGTGTTAATCTTTTAACTGCTGAGTTTATTATATACTCTTCAAAAGTTTCGTCATCTTTAATATAAGTGTCTTTAGCATTCTTTGTAACTTTATAGAGGGGTGGCTGTGCTATGTATAAGTAGCCTTTTTCAATAACTTCACGCATGTGTCTAAAAAAGAAGGTCAGAATCAAAGTTCTTATATGTGAACCATCAACATCTGCATCTGTCATGATGATAATTTTATGATATCTAGCTTTTTCAATATCGAAGTGTTCACTCCCTATTCCAGCACCAATTGCAGTAATTAAAGAGCCTATTTCTGCAGATGAAAAAATACGATCTAAACTTACACGTTCTACGTTTAGAATTTTTCCTCTTAAGGCAAGCACTGCTTGTGTTTTACGATTACGCCCCTGCTTTGCAGTACCACCTGCTGAATTACCCTCTACTATAAATAATTCCGATAACTCAGGAGCTTTTTCCTGACAATCAGCAAGCTTTCCTGGCAGAGTTGCAATATCAATATTGTTTTTGCTTTTAACTAGCTCGCGCGCTTTTCTTGCAGCTTCTCTTCCTTTTGCTGACCTGATTGCTCTTTCTACTATGCTTGCTGCCAATTTGGGATCAGTTTCAAGGATTGTGCTCAATTTATCAGAAACTATACTTTCTACAACTGCACGTGCTTCAGAACTAACTAGTTTATCTTTTGTTTGTGAAGAAAACTTAGGATCAGGCATCTTAAGAGATAAAACACAAGTTAAACCTTCTCTAACGTCCTCTCCAGTTAAATTTACTTTTGCTTTCTTTAAAAACCCTTCATTAGTTGCATAGGTATTGATACATCTAGTTAGTGCAGATCTAAATCCTGCCAAATGCGTACCACCATCTCGTTGCCGTATATTATTAGTGAAACACAACATATTCTCATAGTAGGAATCATTCCATTCCATCGATATTTCCAAGCTGATGCCAAGATCTTCTGCATCTCCTTTCATACTGGCAATTTTAGTTACATGTGTCTTATTCTTATCTAAATACTGCACAAAATTTGCTGTACCAAAATTGTCTTTAGATTGATTGCTCTGATTGAAATGAGATTCTGTATATGGTTCATTGCGCAGATCACGTAAAGTAATGTCGATATTTGAATTTAAAAACGCTAATTCTCTTATACGACTTTCAAGCGTTGAGTAACTGAAATTAATGCCATTAAAAGTCTCTGTTGATGGCATGAACGTGACTTTAGTTCCTCTTTTGTTTGTATTTTCGTTGACTACCTTTAAAGGTTCAATAGACCCACCATCTTCAAAACGCATAAAGTGTTCTTTCTTATTGCGCCAAATAATTAATTCCAACCAGCTTGATAATGCATTCACAACTGAGATTCCAACACCATGTAATCCACCAGAAACTTTATAGGTATTGCTGTCAAATTTACCACCAGCATGGAGTTGAGTCATTATTACCTCTGCTGCTGATATTCCTTCTTCTTCATGAATGTCAGTTGGAATGCCACGACCATTATCAGTTACAGATACTGAACCATCTTTATTTATGCTAACTTCAATTTGATCACAATATCCAGCTAAAGATTCATCTATTGCGTTATCAACAACCTCATATACCATGTGGTGCAAGCCAGATCCATCGTCAGTGTCACCAATGTACATACCTGGACGTTTCCTTACAGCATCAAGACCCCTTAAGATTTTTATTGCATCGGCATTATAACTATTTTCCATGGTATTGCTTCGTTTATGAATGTTAATTAATATTACATTCATATATGCTGATTAGCAACATTTTTAAACTGATAACCCATATTAAAAGCACAACTTTACGAATGTTTATTTTTGAAGACAGCAAATAGTGTCATTCCAATGTGTCTTCCATAACTGTACGAACATTCATTTTTGAAGGTAAATTGCACAACAGATGATGTCATTCCAGTGCTTGACACTGGAATGGCTTTGTTGCATTGCTAGCTATGATGGATTAAAGATAAAAAAGATAGGGAATATCAGTAGCTTATTATTCTGGTATTTATAACAAGAAC
>NZ_JAPQLE010000081.1:0-11738 GCF_028982185.1 Wolbachia endosymbiont of Drosophila baimaii
TTAACTATTGCATTCCAGAACAATTTGATGCATCATTCTTTTTGTAAAAAACATTCCAAACTTTCTCTCCACTTTTTCTGGGTAAGGTCACTTTTCCACTGATCATATTTAATCGCCATAACTTTACTCCTACTTTAACAATATTTTAATTATCATATATTATGGCAAGAAAGTCAACCCTACCTAATTTTGCTTAGTGAGCACACTAACTATGAAACAATCTATATTACCATCAAAAACAGAATTTATATTGCCCACTTCATGTCCAGTTCTTAAATCCTTCACCATTTGATATGGATGCATAACGTACGATCTGATCTGATTGCCCCAGCCTATATCGCATTTTTTACCATATTCTTCAGCCATTTTCTGTTCTTTTTTTTCCAGTTCAATTTGGTATAAACGTCCTTTAAGTAATTTCAATGCCTCATCTTTATTTCTGTGTTGAGAACGACCATTTTGGCATTGAACTACAACACCAGTTGGAATATGCGTAATGCGTACTGCACTTTCAGTTTTGTTCACATGCTGACCGCCTGCTCCGGAAGCACGGTAGGTGTCGATCTTTAGATCCTTTTCATCCACAGCAATATCAATTGAATCTTCGATCACTGGAGTTACTCCTACACTTGCAAAACTGGTATGACGTTTACCATTTGCATCAAATGGCGATATTCTAACCAGCCTGTGAATTCCACTTTCACTTTTTGCCCACCCATAAGCTTTTTCTCCAACGATTTTTATCATTGCAGACTTTATACCAACCGACTCTCCTTCTAATTTTTCTACAACTTCAACTTTAAAGTTGTGATAAATTTCTGCCCACCTTATATACATGCGCATCAGCATTTCAGCCCAATCATTGCTCTCGGTTCCGCCAGCTCCTGAGTGGATTTCTAAAAAGCAGTTATTATTATCTGCTTCACCAGTAAATAAGGACTCTGTTTCTTTATACTTGATTAATTTCTCTAGCTTAGCTAATTCATTTTCAACTTCAGAGAAAAATTCTTCATCATTTTCATCAATAGCAGACTTCATTAAGCTGATGGCATCGTTGTAATCGCTTTCCAGCTTTAAAAACGACTCTACGTCATTCTTAATTTTAGAACGTTCTTTTAAAACTTCTTGTGCTTTTTGGTTATCTTGCCATAGGTCATCATTCAACGCTTGGGAGTCAAGCTCTTCAAGGCGCAACCTTAATTTTTCCATGTCAAAGACACCTCCTGATAAGAGAAATACTTTTATTTAAGCTTTGAAAGTGTTCAAGAATTTCTGGATAAGTTTTCATTATACTTTAGATTTTAATATATTTACTATCAATAACAATAACAGTAAACAAAATAGAAATTTAACCATATGATAGTTAATTTAAATAATTTCATTATACTTTAATGTTTAAGGAAATCAAGCGCGTATATTTATTAAAAAACAAGGTAAAGTAATGAATATTGAAATAAGTTCCCATTATGGTTTAGACAAAAAGGCTATTGATGACTTAATAGAGTCACTTGATAATGAGGAGCTAGAGAATGTTCGTAATATTGTAAAAACGGTAGACAGTGTTC
Organism: Wolbachia endosymbiont of Drosophila baimaii; assembly: GCF_028982185.1. Lineage (NCBI taxonomy): Bacteria > Pseudomonadati > Pseudomonadota > Alphaproteobacteria > Rickettsiales > Anaplasmataceae > Wolbachia > Wolbachia endosymbiont of Drosophila baimaii. Next base: position 1,566 of record NZ_JAPQLE010000081.1, read on the forward strand.
AGTTAGCTTATTTTTTATCTACTTCGATCAGTGATCACAGGGAGAAATTAGTTAATATCCTCGATCAACATTTGTTAAGTGATGCCCTAGTGCATGTAGTGCCAGATTTACAAATAGAGATCATAGAAACATTGGGAATAGAAAATACAGCAAAGTTACTAATGCTCCTTGATGTAGAAGATATAGTAACCATAGTGAAAGATTTAGATAGAAAGTCTGTAGAAAATATACTTTACTATTTGCCCAGCAAAACTCAGAAATCGGTAGAGGAGTTGCTATCATATCCAGAAGAAAGTGCAGGAAGGTTAATACATAAAGATATGGTTATAGCTCCATATTATTGGACAATAAATCAACTGACAGAATTTGTGTGCAACTATAAAAAAATACCAGAAAAATTTCACCAGATATTCATTATCAACTCAAAATTAGAGCCTATAGGCAGTGTTAATTTAAATAAGGTAATATCTCACTCAGGAGACACAATAATAAAAGAGATAATGGATCATGACATAAAAATCATTAAAACTGGAATAGACCAAGAGGAAGTAGCAAGAATATTTAAAGATTACTCTCTATTATCGGCTCCGGTAGTAAATAAGAATGGTAAAATTATTGGTGTGATCTTAATTGAAGATGTGATAAAAGTTGTTCAACAAGAAACAGAAGAGGATGTACTCAAAATAAGCGGTGTATCTTCTAAAGCCGATATAAATGCCCCTATACATAAAACTATAATTAAAAGGCTACCTTGGTTACTGTTTAACCTCTTAGCTGCAACAATGTGTTCCATAGTAGTTGGCTTTTTCGATGATGTAATAAAAAGTTTTATAGTGCTGCCAATAATCATGCCGATAATTGCATCAATGAGCGGAAATGCAGGATCCCAAACAGTAACGCTAACCATCCGGGCAATCGCAACAAAATATCTAACTGAGCAAAATGCAAAAAGAATACTGATGAAAGAATTTTTAATAGGTCTTATAAACGGGGTGATCTTATCTACTATTTCATTAGTAGTGTTAGCAATAAGGTTTCACAACTTCAAAGTGGAGATGATTTTTGTGGTCTCCATGATTATGATGTCAATTATTGCAACGTTCATCGGAACTTTCATTCCTATAATGCTTCACCGTTTAAAGTCTGACCCTGCCGTTTCTTCTTCAATCCTAACATCGGCAACAACTGATATTCTCTCAGCTTTTATATTTCTTGGTTTAGCTACGATCTTTTTATTAAATAGCTAATACTATCTATAGCTATACCGCCGCGAACCGTCATACCGCGATTCATTCGCGGTATCTCTTAGCATAGATCCCGCTAACAAGTAGCGGGATGACGAGAAAGGGGCTACTTGGATGACATTCTTCCTGGTGTGCCCAAATCACAATGTTCGTACATCTGTGGATTTATTCGCGGTATAGATATCGCTAACGAGTAGCGGAATGACGGTTTTTCAAATTGTCGTAAGTCAGTTTAGCTATAATATCAAGTTTCACCAACTATTTCTCTCTATTAAATAAGAATAAATTACCTATACAAAAATAGATTGGTAATATTTCAAGTCTGCCAAGCAGCATTAAAAACGATAGAAATAATTTTACTTCATTACTGAAAGAGGAATAATTACCCGAAGGGCCTATTAAATTACTAAATCCCGGGCCAGAGTTTGTAAGCGTTGCAGAGACTGAACTGATGCTAGTTATAAAGTCTGCATTGCTTAAGTAAGACATCACTATTGATGAAATGGTAAACATTAACATGAAAATTGCAAAAAATATAAAGACAGAGTGAACTTCATCATTCTCCAGGGTTTTTCCATTGAATTTTACCCTATCGCCTGCGCCTGGGTTCAATAAAAGGCGAAAGTGATTTTCTATAGATCTTAGAAAAATGATCAAACGAAAGATTTTGACACCACCACTTGAAGAACCGCTACATCCACCAACAAAGGTTAGAAAAAAAGCTAAGACTGAAATGAAACTCCAATCTATATGATTACAGATTGCATAACCAGTTGACGTAATCAAGGAAGTGATGGTAAATGTGCTGCATCTAAATGATAATGACACTCCTAAATCAACATTTTTATACAACCAAAAACAAGCAAATAAAGATGAAACAATAGCTATCTTAAAAAAGTAAGAGACCTGCTCATCATAGCAAATGTCTAACCGTCTTATGATTTTTAAATAGCTAAGAAAAGGCAGAGAACCCAAAATCATAAAAACGATCGTTATGGCTTCTAGTATGGGATTATTATAGTGCCCTATAGAATCATTATAGTTAGCAAATCCACCAGTTGATACAGCAGACATTCCGTGACATATTGCATCAAATAGTGGCATACCAGCTAGATAATAGGAAAATATGCATAACAAAATTAAGCCATAATATATTGCCGTAACATGAATCACTACGCTTCGCGTATTCGGCAACTTCCTTTTGGTAGCATCTGAATACTCAGAATAAAGTAAATTATTTAGGCTGAGAACCTTAAACATAGGAAAAACTGCAATTCCTAAAGTGATTACACCAAAACCCCCCATGCCATGTAGCATTGCTCTCCATAGCAGTATTCCTGGAGATTGTTTTTCAATATCATTAAATATAGTTGCTCCTGTGGTTGTGATGCCAGATATCGTTTCAAACAATGCATCAACATAGCTCAGATTATCAAAATAGAAAGGAATAGCTGCAAACAGAGACAAGGCAATCCAGGTGCAACTAGTAATCGCAAAAATTGCTGGCATTCCATGCAATCTACTTAATTTACCGAGTAAAATAAAAATTGCGCCAGATGTGCAGGTAATTATGAATCCAGCGAGGAAATTTTCCATTTGTAGCTGAGACATTTATTAGTAATAGCAGGAATAAGCATTGCTAAGCTAAACAGCAATAGGAATATTCCCACAATAAATACAATTGAACGCAAATTTTGTAAACGTTGATGATTTTTCATAGAATTACTTCCTCGCTATACAAAGCCATAAAAGCTACTCTAACGTCAAGCATTTTGTTGGCCTTTATTAACAGTTATTAACAATATACTTGATTTACTTGTAAATATGTGTGATAATTAGGTTTTTATTAGAGGTAAGATGTGGTTGAATTAACTGATGCACAAGAAGAAATTCTAGGTTCATTAAGACAGGCAGTCAGGAATGACAATTTTCAAGAAGTCCAGAACGTACTCGACAATAAGGAACATAATGATATACAAGCAGTTTTGAGCCACGAGGGGACTCTGACTAGTGACAAAGGTACCATTTTAAATGATGTTATTGACTGTTCTAATGCTAGCGTTAGCACTAAAGTAAAGATCATTGAACTAATTTGGAAGGAAGCTGATCAAAAAACTCGTGATTTTTTGTGTTGTTGTACAATAGATAATTTTCGAAGATTTGGCAGTTATAACATACCTGCTCTTAAAACAGTTATTCAAGAAATGGAAGAGCACAAGAGGGTAATGGGTCTTGATTCCAACTTACAAGAAGCAATAAAAAACCTTGATATTGATCAAGTTAAAGCAGCATTAGAGAATTGTGGTGAAGATGTAGAAAGGGTTTTAGAGCGAGAGGTATATTGGAGTAGTGGAAGAGTAGATGCCCTTTTAGTTTATCCTCTGAAAGTTGAATATAGTGAAGAATTGAACCAAGAAGATGTGGAAAAGATAAAAGAAAGCTTTAAATTAATGTTTGATGCTGCTTCTCCAGGGCTCCTTGGGTTCGAGCCCAATGGAAATAACTATGTAATGGATAAACTTACATGTGCACAAAAACGTTTTGCTAAAATACCTGGAGTAGGTGAGCAATGCTTTCAAGATTTGATTCAAGAATTTGAGGAAAAACTTAGTAAAAATAAACTAGATAATGCCAAGATTAATGATCAGATAGCATGGGATAAAGAGTATGCGACTCGATTTTCACAAGAAATCAATCAGGATCCGTCTGAGAATGATGATCTTAACTTTATAGATGACACTGATCTAGGTCAAGACACCGAAAACTCTGCACTGACTGCAGACAACAAAACCCCAGAAAAAAACGATACAACCTTCTGGAGTGAACACAAAGGGAAGATTGCTCTAGGCGTTGTTGGACTATGCGTAGTTGGTGCTATTGCAGCCTATGTGCTGGCATATCCTGTAGTTGCATTAGTTTTAGAAGTTTTAGCAGTTTCAGCATTGGCTGTACTAGCTTATATTGGAGGAGTTTGTGAGAAATCAGAAAGCCCAAATACGAAAAGCTCGGGCCCGGTTGTTTCTGGGGTGTTGCAACAACGCAGAACTGTCTAATTAGTAATCCATTGTCATCCCAGCGCGCCGCGCTGGGTCTGACTACGCTAGAACAAAGAATATAAAAGAAACGTTGCCGTCACGTTATATCATAAACCTTTGCTGAAGCTTTCTTTATATCTTCACTTGAAAGTGGAATTAGACCAAGCCTAGATAGGTACCCATCTTCAATGCCGATCGAATCTATAATTTCTTTTATGAATTCTCTTAATCCATCAACAGTATCCAGGTGTTCTTTCTTTATATAAAGGTATAGAGGTCTTGCTAATATATATTTTCCCGATGATATATTTTCGTAAGTTGGCTCAATTCCTGCAATTGTGCTCCCTTGTATTTTATCTTGATTCCTCATTAAAAAGCTGAAACTAAATATCCCTAAGGCGTTCTTGTTACTTTTCAATTTTTGTATTATTATGTTTTCATTAATTCCAACTTCTATATACCTTCCGTCATCCCTTATACTACCACATGCTTTCTTTCTTTCTTCCTGATCTTTATAATTCTCTTTAAAAGTTCTTGAATTCATGCATGAATATTGATCAAGCATAATAGAATTAACCAAAGTTTCGTATGTGCCTGTATTTTGATGTGGACCATAAATTTCAATTTCTGTTTTTGGTAAGGCTTGATTTACATCAGACCAGAACTTCTTATTATTTTTTACTAATTTATCATTTTCTTGAGAATATGCAGATAAAGTTTCAAATAAGTCCTTCTTTGTGAAATCAAATCTATGGCTTTGATTTGAATTTGCAATGACAATTCCATCATAGCCAATGATGATCTCTATCACTTCATTAATTTTATTTCTTTTACATAGTTCTCTTTCTACTTCCTTCATAGGGCGAGATGAAGTGGTGATGTCTGGCGTGTCTTCCCCTATTCCTGAGCAAAACATTTTGAATCCTGATCCACTTCCTATCGATTCCACAACTGGAGTCTTAAAGGAGAATACACGGTTGAACTCTTCGGCTATAAACGAGATAAAAGGAAAAACAGTTGAAGACCCAACAATTCTGATGTATTTCCTGGCATCAGCATTTGACAGCGGTGTGAATAATACAAATACAAAAATCAGGAGAAAATTTCTAAACATTGTTTTTAGTTAAGAACATAAATTTAATTATTATAACAAAAATCAAACTGAAAAGCTTTAATTGCATGACAAAAGCTACAGTTTACATTTAAATTTTATTTTATATTATTGTAAGTATTACACAACTTTAAGGAACAGTTATGGCAGTTATGCCAGATAAATGGATAAGAGAAAAAGCTGAAAATTTTGGAATGATAGAACCTTTTGTGAATCACAAAAGCAGCAAAGGTGTTATATCTTTCGGACTATCATCTTATGGTTACGATGCAAGAGTGGATAATAAATTTAAAATTTTTACTAACGTTAATTCAGCCATCGTGGACCCTAAAAATTTCTCTGAGAATAGTTTTATAGATAAAGAAACAAACGTATGCATAATTCCACCAAATAGCTTTGTGCTTGCAAGTACAGTGGAATATTTTCGTATACCAAGGAATGTACTGGTCATTTGTGTTGGTAAATCAACTTACGCAAGGTGTGGAATTATAGTAAACGTTACTCCCTTAGAACCTGGGTGGGAAGGTCATGTCACACTCGAATTCTCAAACACCACTCCGCTTCCTGCGAAAATTTACGCTAATGAAGGCGCATGCCAATTCGTATTTTTAAGCGGCGAAAGTGAGTGTGAGAAATCATATGATGATATGAAAGGAAAATATATGAATCAGCATGGTATCACTTTGCCGCTGGTGAAGTGATTACTTTAGGTAAAGCGAGATATTGTGCTATTGTACTGAAGATTACTAAGATGAGTTTTAACTAATTCGTCGCATTTTTTATCACCTAAAACTGCACGTGCAGGGTGGTTTTTAAATGATTCTACATAGCTTGAAAAGAAATTTGTAGAAGGATTACTTAAAGCTTCTGCAACTTCTTTTTTTTCTTTATCATTGGAAAGCTGATTAAATAGTTCTTCTCCCTTTTTTTGCAGCTCATTTTCAAATTCCTGCTTTATAGTATTCTTATCTGCTTTTTGCAAGAAGGAAAACTCTTCAAAAGTGTACAAGGAAGAGACAATACTGTTGAAGGTACCAGTAAAACATGCACTTGAACCACGACCACCATGCACTCCGTATTCTGTTTGCGATTCTACTAAATGTTTAACCAGTTGATATTTTCTCTGTGATATGCGGGTATTAATATCTATATTATGATCAGCATTTGCTCTAGTTTGATCGTTGCAAGCCTTCCAAACTAAATTTAAAACTTGCTTCAATGTTAACCCGCTTCCACTATGTGTACCAGGGTTATTTTTTATACGCTTCAAGCACTCAAGTGCATGTTTTTTCTCATCTTCTGTAAGTTGATCTTTATCTGCAGCTTTTTGTGTGCCATTTGCTATGCACTCTAACTGATCAATAAATCCTTCTATTTCCTCTATAAACTTATCATCAATATCAGGCTCACCGTAGTTTTCTTTTAGCTTTTGAACGTTAATATTAATTGCATCATTTACATCAGTATCATGCGTTGTTTGTGGAATACGTGCTGCCTCCATAAATGCTTCAGCTCTTTGCTCTAACCATTCCGGCATTTTGCCTCCTGCAAAAAGATATAGCTTACTCAATACCTTGGCGATTAAGAAAAACACCAGGAGAGAAATAACAAATATTATAAAAAGTACTACAAATAAACCTGTGATTAGCCACCTTACAGGAGCTAGCAGAATTTCTTTTGCTTTTTTTAATTTTGACGGTCTTTGTATGTTGTCTGGTGTATTTACTACTGCTGGCATAATTAGTTTAAGTTAATATCAATATTATTAATATACTATATTTTTTCTTATTTTGTCAACCCAAATTTCTACTTCTGCACTTTTTCATTGTTGCTTACAATGATTATAGCTACACGATTTACTCATGTGCTTTTCTTGATTAAAAACTTCAACTATTCATTGTAAATTATTGAATTTCCTACTATTTAGTAGCAAATTGTCATCCAAGTGGCTGTAAAACGACAAATTCGTCATCCCGCTGCTTGTTAGCGGCTAAGAGATACCGCGAATGAATCGCGGTATGACGGTTAAGTATCCTGCTACGTGTTAGCAGGATCTAGAGATACCGTGACGGTATGACGGTTCGTGGCGGCATGACGTAGAAAAATCTAGCCTACATTAGCTATAGAAACAAAAAGGAGGATTATCATGTCTACAATAATTTTATCATCAATTTTTGGTCAAGCAGGCAGCATTTTTGGTCCAATTGGCCAGATTATCGGCTCAGAACTCGGTGCTCTTCTTGGTGCACAGCTAGATAGCGCAATGTTTGGTCTTGATGCCGAGCAAAAAGTAACGCATGGAGCAAGGCTAAAAAATCTGCAAGTTCAAACCTCAACCTACGGCAGGACGATCCCAATTATCTATGGCACTGCTCGTGTTGCAGGGAATATTATTTGGGCACAGCCAATAAAAGAAGAGGCGATAACCACCAAAAGTAAAATTGGAAGAGGTATGAACGTTACATATAATTACTATGCAACGCTTGCAATTGCGATCTGCAAGGGGAAAGTAGAAAAATTAAACAGAATCTGGGCAGATACAACATCACTTAGCTTTGATGAAATAGATTATACTTTTTACAGCGGCAGAGAAGACCAAAATCCTGATCCATTCATATCATCAATTGAAGGTGAGAAGAATGTACTAGCTTATAGGGGAATATCTTACATAGTTATCAAGAATTTTCCTTTAGCAGACTATAACAATCGCGTCCCGATATTTACATTTGAAGTGCGAACTGCATTAAAACCCAGTGGATTTTCAATAGCAGAAAATATTCGGAATATCAATATAATACCAGGCTCAGGAGAGTTTGTATATGATACAAAAATACAGAAGAAAATCGCGCAAGAGAAAATAAGCAGCAACCAATATATCCCGTATGGACTGGCGCAAAGGGTAAATCACAACAACCACACTAAAAAGAGCGATGCAGTGCTTTCTTTGGATAAATTAAAGGGAGATTTACCAAATGTTGAGTGGGTATCGGTAGTAGTCAATTGGTTTGTGAATAATCTGAACATTAAAGATTGTAAAATATATCCTGCAGTTGAATTTCAAGATGATTCCGCAATATTACCTGATGATTGGCAAGTAGGGGATGTAACCAGAGATGATGCTCAGCTAATTTCAAAAGATGCGAGTGGAAACCCAAGGTATGGTGGCACAGTTAGTGATGCAGCGCTAATTAGATATATAGAAGAGTTACGCAGCAGAGGCTACAAGGTGATGCTCTACCCAATGCCCTTGCTTGACACAGAAAATAAAGAGTGGCGAGGAAAATTGAGCGGTACTCCTGAAGATATAAGTGATTTTTTTGAGAATCAATATAACAAATTTATAGAGCATTATGCAAGCATTGCCAAACAAACTAAAGTGGAAGGGTTTATCATCGGATCTGAATTTGCGCAACTTACCAAAATTAGAGATGAACAAGGTAATTACCCTGCCGTTATAGAGCTGGTCAAGCTTGCAAAGCAGATAAAACTTCAGCTTGGAAAGGAAGTAACAGTTACCTACGCTGCAGATTGGAGTGAATACCATTCATATGATGGTTGGTATAATATGGATGAACTGTGGTCTCCACAGTACATCGACGTTGTTGGCATAGATGCTTATTTTCCACTGACTGATTGTCCAGAGCCTCCTTTTGGCTATTCTGCGGAAGATGTAATGGGTGGTTGGAGCAGTGGAGTGGGGTATGATTATTTCTATGATTACTCAAAGGGTGAGCCTGAAAGAGTAAAGTATAACGACAGCAGGTATGCGTGGAAAAACATAGCAAAATGGTGGAGTGAAACTCACATAAATCCAGGTGGTAGTAAAACGAAATGGCAACCAAAAATGAAAAAAATATGGTTTACTGAGTATGGATTTCCCAGTATGAACGGCTGCACTAATGAGCCAAATGTGTTTGTTGATAAAGGCAGCATAGAGAGCAAATATCCACGATATTCAAACGGAGAGGTGAGCTTTCTTTCACAGAAAATTGCAATTGAAGGAACGCTAAAGAAGTGGCAAAGCTCGGAAATGGTAGAAAAAATGTTTCTCTGGGCGTGGGATGCAAGGCCATTTCCTTATTTCCCCAATTTGTGTGATATGTGGACTGACTGCCATAATTGGCAGACAGGACATTGGATTCAGGGAAAGCTTTCACAGCTTAATATTTCCGATGTTTTATCGGATCTGTTACAAAAAGCAGGTCTAAAAAGCAACCAGTTCGATACAAGCAATGTCAAAGGGTTATTGTCTGGGTATGTGATAAATGACCAGCAATCGGTACGTTCAATTATTAAAATGCTGCAAAGTTGCTATTTTTTTGACGTGGTTGAACAGGACTCTAAACTGAAATTTGTCCAAAAGGGCAGGGGAGTTACGACTGAAATACCAATTGGTGAAACGGTTTTCAGTAACAATTCAAAACTTGCTAATATCAGTCAATTAGATTTAAACAATAAAGTTAACATCGTTTACTTTAACCGCAATTTTGGCTATCCAATTGATGTTAAATACGCTGAGTTGCCAAAGCAAGGCACTGCTATAACAGTTGAAATACCGCTGATTATGGAGGAGGGGGAGGCGCAAAATATCGCTGAGGTTTTACTTTATTCTTCGTGGCAAGAGAGAAATATATATAATTTCAAGCTGCCGATAAAATATGCATGGCTTGCGCCAAGCGACGTGATAGCGATCTTATACCAATTCTCATTATTAGTGAATCAAATAAGCGATATTGTAGAGTTATTTATAGCATTTCTCATAATAGTCCGAACAGGTCATAGG
>NZ_JAPQLE010000082.1:0-3498 GCF_028982185.1 Wolbachia endosymbiont of Drosophila baimaii
GAAATTTCACTACCACTCACTAATCTGGCTAAAATTCAAGAATTTCAATGCTTTAGCTATTTTCAATAGAATTAAGTTTATTAATACAAATAATAAATTACTATTCTTAAATTTGATCAGATTGATTGCAAAAAAACAAGATTTTCAATAGGTTACTTATAATCCTAACTATAGTTAGCCTTTCATAAATAGCGATGCAACAAAGCCATCCCAGTGTCAGCTACTTGGATGACAGAGGGGGGTGGGATGACAGAAGATGATGGAGTGACAGGGAGTAATACAAAAAGTTTCGTCATCCCCATTGAATCGGCTTTAAAATCGATGTTCAAAGTTGAAATTTCCCTAGAAGATGCGGGGAAAATCAGAAAAGGTCAGGAAGTTGTATTAAATAACTTGCGTAATTTAAAGAATCATGATATTTGTTGTGCGGTGGTGGGTAGTGTACCTATTGCAATCTGCAGTTTTATTTATGGTTGTGTGAAACCTATTCGTGTTTTTAATATTTAAAATGAGGTTTAGATGTCGATAACATCCGAAAAGAAAAAGAGTTTGATAAATATATATGCAATTAAAGAAGATGATACAGGCTCATCTTTTGTACAATGTGCAATTTTGACCCAGAGGATCAGTAACTTAACTGAGCATTTTAAAGTGCACAAGCATGACCATCACTCTAAGCGTGGTTTACTTATATTGATAGGTAGAAGACGCAAGCACTTAAATTATATAAAGCGTAAATTTGGTAATGAAGCCCATCAGGAATTAATAGAGAAGTTAGGCATTAGAAAATAATCGAGGAATTTAATATGTTTAAAATTATAAAAAAATCTATAGAGTGGGGTGGTCGTGCCTTATCTTTAGAAACAGGAAAAATAGCACGCCAAGCTCATGGTTCAGTAGTTGTAAATTACGGTGATACTTCTGTTTTAGTAACTGTTGTACGTAAAAAGAAGGAAGAAAGCGTTGATTTCCTACCTTTAAATGTGCAGTTTATCGCAAAAAGCTATGCCATGGGTAAGATCCCTGGCGGGTTTTTTAAAAGAGAAGGCAAGCCATCTGATAGAGAAACTTTAATCTCAAGAGTAATAGATAGAAGTATAAGACCACTATTCCCAGAAGGATTTCATGATGAAATTAGTGTTGTGTGCAATCTATTAACTTATGATACAGTCAATCCTCCTGAAGTGCCAGCATTGATTGGTGCTGTTGCAGCTCTTGCAATTTCTGGTGTTCCCTTTCACTTTACTATAGCTGGAGTGATGGTTGGTTGTGATGAAAATAATAACTATATACTCAACCCTTCTGTTCAAGAGATGAAAGCAAGCAGCTTGGATCTGTTTTTGTCTGGTGATGAAAATTCAATTTTAATGGTTGAATCAGAAGTGAAAGAGCTCTCTGAAGAAAATGTTTTTAATGCAATAAAATTTGGCCATGAACACCTTAAGCCTGTCATTAAGCTCATAAAAGAGTTTGCTGATACAATTGGCAATAAACCTGAGAGCTTTGCCCCTATTGATGCATCAGATATAACACAAGAGCTCGAAAAATACGGTAAAGATTTTGAAAAAGCATATTCGCAAACAGTGAAACAAGAGCGAGTTCAAGCTCTAGAAGAGATCAGAGAGAATATATTGAATACTCTTAAAGAAACTGGAAAAGACGAAAAGTTAATTACGTATGCAGTAAAAAACTTTGAAAGATCTTTAGTACGTGAAATAATTAGGAAGAAAAGTGTAAGGATAGACGGTCGTAAGCATGATGAGATACGTCAGATAGAAGTTGAAGTTGATATTCTGTCCAAAACTCACGGTTCTGCACTATTTACAAGAGGCAATACTCAGGCACTGGTTGTTACTGCTCTTGGCACCACTCAAGATGAGCAAATTGTGGATGATATTGAAGGAGATAGACGTGAGCATTTCATGTTGCATTATAACTTTCCCTCATTTGCTGTTGGAGAAACTTCTGCTGCGCGTGCACCAGGAAGAAGAGAAATCGGTCATGGCAAACTTGCTTGGAAAGCAATTCATCCTGTTTTACCCGATAAGTCTGAATTTCCTTATACAATAAGAGTAGTGTCCGAAATTTTGGAGTCTGATGGTTCTTCTTCTATGGCAACAGTTTGTGGGACTTCTCTTGCTTTAATGGATACGGGTGTGCCAATAAAGGCCCCTGTTGCTGGAATTGCTATGGGTCTCATCAAAGATAAAGACGAGTATGTAATACTTTCCGATATACTTGGTGATGAAGATTATCTTGGTGATATGGACTTTAAAGTAGCAGGAACTAGTGAAGGGGTTACGGCGCTACAAATGGACATGAAAATTTCTGGTATAAGCTTTGAAATTGTTGAAAAATCTTTAGAACAGGCAAAAGCTGGAAGATTACATATTTTAGAAAAAATGAATGCAGTGATTTCAGAACACAGTGATGACGTCAAAGACCATGCACCAAGGATGTTATCATTTTACATAGATAAAGACAAAATTTCTGCTGCTATAGGTTCTAAGGGGAAAAATATACGCAGTGTGTGTGAAAGAAGTAATGCAAAAATTGAAATAGGAGATGATGGTAAAGTTTCTGTTTTTGCTACGAGTGGCACTGAAGCTGAAATTGCAAAGAGTATGATGATTGATTCAATAACAGAACTAGAACAAGGTTCTATAGTTGATGTCAAGGTTGTAAGAATAGAGAAGTCTATTGTAGAGCTTGAATTTCTTAATGGCAGAAAAGGAAAAATGCACATAAGTGAAGTAGCTAATGAACATATAGATTCTATAGAGAGCGTACTTAAACAAGATGATACTTTCAAAGCACTAGTAATTGACTTCGAAAAAGGTGGGTGTCCAAAGTTGTCAAGACGTCGGGTTGATCAAGAGACGGGAGAGTTTTTTGAAGGTGAGCTTTACAACGAGGAAAGGAAAGATGGTCCAAATGACAGGGATAATTATTACAATAATTCATTTAGTAGAAAACCTGGAGGAAGTCACCATAAGAGGCCTCCTCGTCCTCGTTCTGGTTTCAGCAACAGAAATAGGCCGAAATTTGGTAATAATGATTCATCATCAGGTTTTTATTAAGAGTAAACTTCTTGCGTTACCTCTCGTCATTCCAGTGCTTAACACTGGAATGACACCCTTTCTGGTGAAGGTTGTTCTCAAATCACAATGTTAGTACAATTGTGGTGTTAGCTATAGCTAACCCAAGGTATCCGTTCAGCGGAGTGGTAGAATAAGGTAGACAAAGTGATCTAAAAAGATAATCATAGAGCAAAAGTGAGGTAATGTGGTAAACCTTTTAGAACTTTGCAAAAATTTACAGCAAAAAATAGAAAAACTGAAAGCAGAGATAGAAAACTTAAAAGCAGAAAATAAAGCTTTAAAGATAGAGAACGCTGAATTAAAGGAAAGGCTTGGTTTAAACTCGAAAAATTCATCTCTACCGAGCTCTAAAGAATTGTACAAAACAAAAAAGGACAAGCCAAAAAGCGAAAGGAAT
>NZ_JAPQLE010000083.1:0-15739 GCF_028982185.1 Wolbachia endosymbiont of Drosophila baimaii
TCATAACTATATGCTGCTGGCATTCAACCTCCTTATCATCATCTATCCTTATCCTATCACATCCGGACTTTTATGGAAAGAGCTATAATATCAGAGCCGATGAAATCATCAGTATGGATAACATTCTATCAAGATGCAATATTAAGGCTAATGATTATAATAATAATATAAAAGGGTTTTTACAAAGCAGTTCTGAATTGATTATCAGTGGAGTTAAACCTAGCTCAATGTTTCAATGCATAATACACAGAGCAATAATACGGGCTCATAGCTTGGGGAAAAAAGAAATAAATGGAGCAAGTGTTCTAGTAGAAATTTTGTCTGGGCAAGATTTATACGTTGAAGATCTATTGCAGAAACAAAGTGCGAAAGATTCCAATTTGATTTACCACATATCTAACATGAAATACTCTAACGATATAGATGAATACACCACTAATCATAAAGTAAAACTTGATAAAAATAATGATGCTCCTACTACAGTAAATAAAGGTGAGCTACTAAAAGATGAGGAAATTCTACAAAGTTATTGTAAAAATTTAAATGACTATGCAAGAAGCAAAAAAATAGATTATGTTATTGGTCGTGATTATGAATTAAATCGCACTATAGAAATATTATTGAGGCGTAGAAAAAACAACCCTTTATATGTTGGAGATCCAGGTGTTGGCAAAACCACAATAGTTGAGGGTTTGGTACTCAAAATCATTGAAAACAGTGTTCCAAGTGCGCTCAGGTCCAGTATAATTTATGCTTTGGATTTAGGGTCACTCCTTGCAGGGACACGCTATAGAGGTGATTTTGAAGAGAGAATAAAATCTATAATAAAAGCGATTGAGGCAAAACCAGGTGCTATCCTTTTTATTGACGAAATACACACTATCATTGGAGCAGGTTCTACAAGTGGTAGCTTTCTTGATGCAGGTAACCTACTCAAACCTGCGCTTGCAAGAGGTACACTGCGTTGTATAGGTGCAACTACATATAGAGAATACAGCAATAGTTTTGAAAAAGATAAAGCATTAGCGAGGAGGTTTCAAAAAATTAATGTTAAGGAATCTTCTGTTAACGAAACGATAAAGATACTAGATGGTATAAAGCACTACTATGAAGGGTATCATGGAGTATATTATACAAAGAATGCCATTAGGTCTGCGGCTGAACTTTCGCATAAGTATATTACTGGGCGAATATTACCTGATAAAGCGGTTGATGTTATTGATGAGGCAGGGGCATATTGTAAATTGCTAAGAAACAGGGGTAAAATTGTAAATAGTAGAGATATTAAGAATACCATTACTAGAATTACAAATGTGCCTTGCGGATCTGAATCTGATGATTTGCAGAAAGTAAAGTCTTTAAAAGCTAATCTAGAGAAGGTGATTTTTGGCCAAGAGCAGGCAATAGAATCTCTTGTTAATTCTATTAAAATTGCTAAATCTGGGTTGAGAAATTACAATAAGCCTTTAGCAAATTATCTTTTTGCAGGGCCAACCGGTGTTGGTAAAACCGAGCTAGCAAAACAATTAGCAGAAAGCATGGGCATGAATCTTATACGCTTTGATATGTCCGAATATATTGAGTCTCATACGATATCAAGGATGATTGGTTCTCCTCCTGGATATGTAGGTTATGATCAGGGTGGATTACTCACAGAGTCTGTATCTAACAATCAATATAGTGTTGTGTTGCTTGATGAAATTGAAAAGGCCCATAGCGATATCTATAATATATTGCTACAAATTATGGATTATGGTTGTGTTACAGACACTTACGGACGTAAAGTTGACTTTTCCAATATAATCTTAATTATGACAACTAATGCAGGAGCAGCTGAACGCAGCAAAAGTTTTGTTGGCTTTGGGCATAAAAAATTTAACACTGGTGATAGTGAAAAAGCGATAGAACAGGTTTTTAGCCCTGAATTTCGTAATCGTCTTGATGCGATTATTTCTTTTTCTGACTTAAATGCGGATATAATTCTGCATATTGTAGATAAATTTATTCAGGAACTGAAAAAGCAGCTGACGCAAAAAGGCATAAACTGCTTGGTAGAAGATGAAGTGAAATCTTATCTTGCACAAACAGGTTATAGTAAGGAAATGGGAGCACGTCCGATAGAGAGACTTATTGAAAAAGAGATAAAAAGTTACTTAGCGGAAGAAATACTGAATCGTAAATTAATAAAAGGAAAGAAATTAAGAATCTATATGAATAAAGTAGAAAATAAAATTGCTTTTGATATAGTTTGAAATTCTTGTTTTTTTATTACACTGATAGTATACTTATTTTAAGAATAATGAGGCTATAGTGGCAAGTTTAACTAGAAATCAGTATTACAGTAATCGCGATTTACAGAATTTATTTTCAAGACTAGAAATAAAAGCAGAAGAAGTAATAAGCCAGGAGTTTGACGATATACTCAAGTTAGTTGAACGGAGCTTTAGAAAGCTTTCATTAAAGTGCCACCCTGACAAAGAAAAAAATGAAGAGAAGAAAAAGATAGCTACAGAAAAGTTTCAAAAACTTAGTGCAGATAAAAAAGAGCTAGAGAAGCATCTCAACGCTTTAAAAGAAGGAAAAACTCCTAGTCAATATGAAAGGCTATCAAGTGAAGAAGAACGGAGGAGGCAAACAAAAATTTATGGAATATTATCACGTAGAAGCAAAGCTATAAATAGAGCACTTTTATTTTTTATATTAGCAAATGCGGTGGTTACTCCATCGCTGAAAGTTGAGTATTGCTTATCGCAACTTGCTAATAGTGGCACGGTGCAAAGCATCGCTTATCAATTTTATGCATTTAGCATAGGGATTTGGCCGTTGTTATTTATTATATCCTTTTGTGGTATTATTTATGCAGCAAGTAAACAAAAAGGTTCACAAGAGGAAAATCTGGATAGATTAAATCGAAGATACAATCTACTTATTGCTGCTGATAATTATGTGATATGTATCGCAGCAACATTTGCTATATGTGGTCTAGTGTCAGAGGTAGCACAAAATGGCTGGCCTGCTCAATATGGAACAATGCTGATGATTAATTTAGCATTGGATTTATTACTTATTGCTTTACTTAGAACTTTTACAAAGGCATCTGAACTATATAGTGAACATTGCATTCAGCGCTTATATGAAGAAGATGCAGAATTTAGCTATAAAGAAAAATTTGCATGGTATGACTACAAGCTAGTGCTTATGCCACTTGTTCTTCCTATTGTCAAAATGTATTTTAGAGATTTAATCCAAAAAAAGCCACAACAGCACACCACCAATCCTAACGTTACATCTTTAGGTACACCTGCAGGACAAGAACCATAAAAAGATCTTTGCTTCAACTGTGGTTTTTGCTATACTTTAAGTGAACTTCATAGCGTTAATGAGTAAAGAAATAAGACAAATCTTAAACCACTACGAAAGTGAAAACCCCGGGGTAAAAGCAAATCTTACTCGTATTCTCATGCATGGAAAGCTTGGCGGCACTGGCAAATTAGTAATTCTCCCTGTAGACCAAGGGTTTGAACACGGGCCAATAAAAAGTTTTGAAGTTAACCCTGATGCTTATGACCCACATTATCATTTTCAGCTTGCAGTTGATTCGGGAGTAAGTGCATATGCTGCTCCACTTGGTATGATTGAAGCTGGTGCTGCAACTTATGCTGGAATGCTCCCACTTATTTTGAAACTTAATAGTTCCAACTCTTTACATTCAAAGGATCTAACCTCTGATCAGGCAATAACCTCTTCTGTGAAAGATGCGCTGCGTTTGGGATGCTTAGCTGTCGGATTTACTATATATCCTGGTTCTGCTAAGTGTTTCGATATGATGGAGGAAGCCCGTGGAATCATAGCTGAAGCCAAATCTTACGGGCTTGCAGTAGTGCTATGGTCTTATCCACGCGGTGAAGGGATTTCCAAAGAAGGTGAAACAGCAGTTGATGTTATTGCCTATGCTGCGCACATGGCAGCTTTGCTTGGCGCTAATATAATCAAAGTAAAACTTCCAACTAAATATTTGGAAAGGGAGAAAATAGAAACAGAAAATATTGAATCATTATCGAAAAGAGTTGAATATGTTAAAAAATCTTGTTTTGCAGGGAAAAGAATAGTAGTTTTTTCTGGTGGCGAATCGAAGGAAGTAGATGACATATACAATGAAGCAAAAGAAATTAAGCGAGGTGGCGGTAATGGTTCAATCATTGGACGTAACACTTTTCAACGCAAAAGGGAGGAAGCTTTATCTATGCTAAAAGATATAATGGATATCTACACATAAAAAACGGCTGGGTGGCAGAATGGCTTATGCGGAGGACTGCAAATCCTTTTATACCGGTTCAATTCCGGTCCCGGCCTCTTTCATTTTCTATATCTTGTAAAAGTTGCTCAATTCAACAGTAGCTTTGAGTGTGTAACCTATAGAGAAAATTATTCATAAGTAAAATCAATTTCTTTTCAAGTTATGGTTATACTCTTATAGCGTTTCATGGTAAAAAATAAACTAAAAATAAGCAAAGTGTTTTACAAACGTAATTTACTATTTTTACTACCGCCCGAAGTTGCTCACTCTTTGGTAATTATGGCATTAAAGAAAATACCTTATAAGAATCCTATAGAGCTACCAGAATCTTTGAGTGTGAATTTTTTTGGTAATAAGCTCAGAAGCCCCGTAGGTCTGGCTGCAGGTTTTGACAAGAATGCAGAAGTTATAAGGCCTATGCTCTCATTTGGTTTTGGGTTTATTGAAACTGGTACTGTAACTCGTAATCCACAATATGGAAACAAAAAGCCAAGAATTTTTCGGTTAATTAAAGATCAAGGGGTAATTAACAGATTGGGATTTAACAATAAAGGAATAGACTATTTTCTTAAACAAATAGGTGAAACCAAGCTTGATGACTGCATTTTTGGCATCAACATAGGAAAAAACAGTACATCAAAGGACCAAATCAGCGATTATGTTGACTTAATAAAGATAGTATATGGAAAGAGCAATTATATAGTGCTGAACATCTCATCCCCAAACACGCCTAATTTACGCAATCTGCACAATAAGCAAGAATTATCGGAATTGTTGAAATCCGTAACTCTAACCCGGAAATCAATTGATAATTCTAAATCCATACCAATAATATTAAAAATCTCACCAGATATAGATCAGCAAACGAAAGAAAATATCGCTGAGCTTGCGTTGGAATATAAGATTGACGGATTAACAGTGAGCAACACTACGATCAGTCGGAATAACTTACATTCCCACCACAACGAGAGTGGTGGGTTGAGTGGCAAACCGCTGTTTAAACTTTCAACCGAGTTATTGAGCGATATGTACAAACTTACTAAGGGCAAAATATTGTTGGTAGGATGCGGAGGAATCTCAAGTGGTGCTGATGCATATAAAAAAATAAAGGCAGGAGCTTCTTTGGTGCAGTTGTACACTGCTCTCATATACCACGGACCTCAAGTTGTAAACAAAATTAATCTAGAACTTGCAGAACTAATAAGGAGAGATGGATTTAGTAACATTAGTGAGGTGGTGGGTTGTATACATTAAACATCTTCTCTGTCACCTAAGTAGCCGACACTGGAATAACATCGATGAATCATTATTCAAATAATGGTTATGCAAGAAGTCTATTAAACTGTATATTTTGGAAGTTGTTGGTATTATTTTAATAAAACAAAACTAATTCTTTGGTATAAAGGTGTGGTAGGAAGTGTTATTCTTTTAAATAATGGGTATGAAGAGTTTGAATGATGCAATATCTAAGATCATTGATTATAAATTTACAAATTATGCAATATTAGAAGAGGCACTAACTCACCCAAGCGTAAATAAAAGGAATAGCAAAAACCAGATTGTAAGCTACGAAAGACTAGAGTTTTTGGGCGATAGTGTTTTGAATATGGTTGTATCTGCCACACTGTTTAAACTATTTCCTGAAGAAAAAGAAGGAGCATTGGCAAAAAGAAAGACGGATTTAGTTTGTGGCAACACCATTGCTAATGTTGCTAAAGAAATAAAATTAGGCAGCTTTATCATCATGAATAATAGTGAACGCTGCAATGGAGGGAGATGTAACTTAAAAAATTTAGAAAACTCGCTTGAAGCACTAATAGGTGCAATTTATATTGATGGCGGGCTTGAAAATGTTGAAAAATTTATTATCCAATATTGGGAAAAGCTAGCTAAAGGCATGCTTGACCCCCCTCAAGACCCTAAAACCTCACTGCAAGAGTGGACTCAGAAAAACAAATTGCCTTTACCAGAGTATGAGCTTGTAAAACAAACTGGACCAGCGCACAATCCTGAATTTACTATATCAGTTTGCATAGAAGATTATGGTAAAGTTTCTGCATGCGCTTCTAGTAAAAAGATTGCTGAACAAAAAGCTGCTGAGTTGATGCTAGAAAAAATTGGAAAAGACGCTTCAGTTTAGGCAAAATAGGCATTAATGTAAATTTTAAGGAAGCTAATAGCGTTTAGGGTAAATGGTCAATTTAAGGAGAAGCATAGTATTATTCATAAAAAAGTTGATCTACCAAAAATCAAGCCTTATGTAGTGGAATATCAATGGCTGTTGTCGGAGATGCGGAAAAAAAGAAGTAGCAAGTTACCAAAAGGTGTTATGCCAGATACATTTGGTCCAAGAGTTGTTTTGTGAAGTTGACAGAGTCAAGGAGAATGAAAGTTTTAAAAAATAGCATATTTTTTAATTATAAAAATTTGATATTAACTGTTATTGGTTGATTGAGTAAAAACCAGTGAATGGTCACGTTAAAACATATTTTTAAATTTCTGCCAAAATCCTGGTTTATTATCATTAACCTTTGTAAATGTTATATTTAAACTGTATTTCGGATCATTTGGCACGTCGTATTTTATGCTAAATGTTGAAACTTTATCGTTATTGTAAATATGTACATCATCATATGATAGCTTTGTTGTGTCACACTTTACATACTTTTGCTTATCGTGCACTAAATCACCTGACTCCCTTTCTAGTTCCACAAATTTCGTTTTTTTCTGACATTCCTTCATTTTTATTAAATCCTTATCTAGTGATATTGAAACTGGCAACGTATTTCCAGCATATTCTTTAGCTAAAAGTTCACTTTGAGGATACATTTTTATTTCCCTGCCAAAATGTGAGTCTATGAAATTATTACTCCAAAATTTATCGCCAGAATGCACGTACTCATCAGTAGCATACGGCACCCCACCATAATTGCATTGAACTTTGTAATCTCCAACACCGTTGTTTTGAAAAAAATCATGAATAGCAGTGTAGCTACCGGCAGCATCATTTATATAATCCATTACTTTATTCCTTAAATTTTCAGTTCATTATATCATAATCATTATGCCAATCAATCAAAAAAGCTCTCCCTTGCTGTTTTTAAAACTGATTTTGAGCAAGCGCTCTCGATTAGTTGGGAGCGTATTTGTAAGATTGTGACATTCGTGCCTCCCAGTTTTTCACATACTGCTGAATCAATTCAGGATAATCTGTAATAATTAATAAATTTTCAGCATTTCCTTTTTTAGCTGTCTTACTAAGGTTAAATGACCCTGTGATGACTTTTTGATTGTCAACAATCATTATCTTATTATGAGCAATCTTTGGCTTATCATCGATCCAAATTGGTACTCCACCTGAAAATAATTCATTTATAACACTATATTTTGAGTAGAGTTGCGATTTATCTAAGATGACTTTAACATCAACACCGCGTTCTTTAGCATTGATCAAAGATTTTGCAATTGTTTCAAGAGTAAATGTATATTCTTGAACTAGGATAGATTTTTTAGACTGATCTATTACGCTGATTATCGGCACAGCACAATCTTCTCCAGGTGAAAAGCAAACCGTAGCTTTTGGGCAGGGCGAAAATATATAACCCGCATAGTAATACAGAGAAAAACACATTAATAAGAATAAAAAGTGAAAAAGCCTCACAGCAACCCACCCCAGGATATATGGCGATAGGCTACATTATAGTTTAATCACCTGTCAATAGACTTTTTGCATAGCTTTTGGCAGCACGTTAACAGCTGTCAGAAACGAAAAGCTTACTTGACAAGCTCCGCCAGCCCCCTTATCATGACGTGTATAACAATGTTACAAAAAATAATATCATAGAATTCAATAGGATAATCCCTAGAGAATTACTCATCTACAAAAAGCCAAATCGTGTCAATGCTGTTTAGATGTAAAAGATAAGCTAAATCTTTACAGGGAATTTAAAACAGTAGAATACCTTCGATTGAAAGAAAGAACCAAACTAGGCAACCTAACCGGTTTGCTATTTCAACTACTACAACTAAATCAATAAATCTTAATAGGGGGAAAAACATTATGAAAACGTCAAAATTGACATTAGTATGCGACATATATGAATTAACAAATAAAGATGAAAAGAATATACAAAAACTAGCAAAAGAAATAGAGGAAGGGAGAGGTGTTGCAGAAAAGTTTAGAAATAGAATATTCAAAAAGTCCAGCTATAACGCAAGCACGATTCTTTTAGCGAAAATAGCTTACAAATATCAGGGTAGAGAGGAGGCATTGTCACTACTACATTATGCTATAAGTCATAAAAATAATCAAGCTGTAAAAGATCTTTTAGAAGAAGCCAAAAAACAAAAACTATTAAAGGAAGTTCTGAATGAAGAGATGACCACAAAACATTCAGATGGTCGGGAAGAAACTCATACAATACTTACAGATGCTATATCACGTAGAGACAATGACATGATTAGAGCAGTGTTAAAGATCTCTGAGGAAAACGGTATCTTGAAAGAGATTGTCAAAAAAAGAATAACAATAAAACATTCAAATGGCAAGGAAATCCCCATTCACCTATGCTGAAGCGTGTGAAAATAGTGAAGCTGTAAGAGAACTGGGAAATATTCTTAATAAGAGAGCAACCCAGCAGTCCACTGTTGTAACAGCCAAAACTACTACAGCTAGAAGTGAAAAAGTGCTTCAAGATACTATCGGTAATATCGAGACACCGGCTAACGCATGTGAAAATAGTAATAAAAGTAGTCTTGAAGAATCTATAGAACATGAATACCTTAAACCATGCGAAAATAGTAATGAAAGTAATACAACAGCTATAAAAGATATCACTACTTCAATAGAAAAGCTTGATAATGCTGGAATATGCGAAAAAAATGAAACTGCCGCAAAAGAAGCTGCTATACAAGAGCAAAAAGTTTTTAGCAATGCGGATTCAGCAGAAGCCAAGAAACCTTTGGAAGATGTTCTTAATGAGAAAACAACCATAGGGCAGCAGGTTGTAACAGGCAAAAGTGTGCCGGCTGAAGAGGAAGTGCATGAAGTATGTAATAAACCTGTAATTGTTGGTGTAGTGTTATTGGCAAGTGGTGTTGCATTGTATATCATGAAAATGCCTGTAGTAGCAGCGGTTGTGGGAATAGTTGGATTAGCTTGTATAGGTCTTGCGCTGTATAGTATCATAAATCCCAACACCAAGCTCGAGAAAGTAGAGGAACAATCGATTACTGCTCATCCTCCTTTGAAGGCAATATAAACAAGATAATTTCTTCTATACGGAACCACAATGGTGAATGCCTTCAACAAATGGTCAAGTTTTAACTCAAAATATTAAAAAACTAAGCAAAAAAAAAAGTGTTGACTTGTAATTTAATGATAATTAAGGTATGCTTGATTGATAACGGGGGTAATATGCCAAGTTTTTTTGATAAGCCGTTTGAAAAGCAAGTAGAAAAAATAATAAAAATTGAGAACGCAGAAGGTTTAAGGCTATTACAAGCATTAATTGGTGTTAGAAGTTCAGCTACATTTATAAAATATTACTCAGGTTTTATAATAACTAAGATCAACATTATGTATGCAAGACTTTATGGTGAGTATAAGCTGAAAGAGTTTTGCCTTGAGGAGTATAAAAAAGTCTTAGATGCAAAATTTCGAGAGATGGATGAAGATATAATGGGTGAATTAGTCAGCAAAGATAAAAGTTTTAAAGATAGAGATTTTGATAAAATAATACCCGATAGTGTAGGATTAAGGAAATTATTAAATGATAAAGCTAAGCTAGTTAAAGATAGTATTAGGGAAGATTTAAAGGAAGTGGTATTGGAATCTGTTCAGGATAGGAATAACAGAATCAAAGAATCAGCTTCTATTTCAGACTACAGACATTGTGGTAGTGATAGACAGATTATTGAGTATGTGCGTAATACGGATATAACAGGGCTATGTACCATGGGTTATAAGCAAGTTTTAGATATCTGTGATAATATTGCTAGAAAAACAATAGAAGAGATAGACAATGAAATCATAAGTACGGTCATCGAAAGTCCAGAGCAAGAAAAAGGGTTAGTGAAGGCAGATGCAGTAGTTAAAAATTTGAAAGGAAAAGTAAATAGAATAAATGGGCAGTTAAAATCTGTAACAAAAGAGCATAAATTGTATGAAAGTGAGATCAATGAGTATTCTAATTTCATAAAAGGGGTAAAAAATCGTACTATTTTATTAGATTGGTACAATGAACTGCTAAAGCAAGTAAAGGAAGATTCAGACAAAAATGCAGCACATGTATTGCATAATTATAATAAGTCTGAGTTAGATACGAATGTAAATAACTGGTTGATTGATCAAATTTTTGATAAGGTACTGGATAACAAGTTAGAGGAACTGAGGAAAACATATCAAGTTGAGAAGGCTGACATTGAGTATCCCGAGGGTAAGAATTCTTTAAAGCAAGAAGTTAGAAAGGTGTCACAGCCTGTTATATTGGATCCTAAAAAATTTGTTAGTGCAATGCAAAGTGCGCCAAGTGAGTTAAGGAGTAGTAAAGAAAGGGTAAGCAAAGTTGTAATTGATGAGATTAAGGCTATAGAGACTCTTGTTAACGAAGCAAAAGAAACTTTAGAGGAATTATCATTAAAAGCAACTGAAGATTGGAAAAAAGATGAAAGTAACGAATTAAAGGTTAGAAAATTTTTAACAATACTATCACAAGAATTAAGTAAAAGTATCTTAAAACTCTCTAACACAGAAGATCATTTATTAGATTTACAGAGCAATACTCTAGAATCTGTGAAACATACACTATCTAAGTGGGTAGAAAACGAGGATAAATTTATAGAAAAAATCCTTGTTGAAGTATTGAAGAAAAGAGAGTATCACAGGTTAGCATTAACACTAACCATTCAATTAATAGAACCACACAATGTAATAGAGGCAGAACAAGACATTTTAGATACTATATTGCTTAAAGCTATAGAAAAAGACAAAAAAAGATATGGAATTACTCTTGATATGTAATGGAGCTAACATTAATAAGTCTGGTGTTACTACAGGACTAGGTGGTGAGTTATTAGAAACAGTAGCGGTGGAAGAAATTGCACGTTTGTACAGAGAAATGCCAGTAATTGGAACAAAATATAGGAAAACAAAAAATGGAGATTGGGAAATAACCGGATTCACCGTAACGCAACCTCATACACGTAAACTGAGTGAAGATGAAAAAATTATAGAATTCTGTGAGGAATTAAGTGAACTATTTCCTGAAGATTCCTTTCCAAAAAAATCAAGTGATATTGCTATTGATTACAGGAAAAAAATATCTGAAGGTAAATTAGAAAGAGTCAAAGATGCAAAACAAACAGGGATGGAACAAGTAACACAACATTTAGAAGCAAAAGAGCATAAGAAATTAATACGTAATTGCTCCATAGGTGGTGTAGGTGTTGGTGGTGGGGCAGCAGCTATTGGTTGTTCTTTTGCCCTCTTTAGTGGCCCAATAGCTATTGGTGTTTTTGCTGGTATTTTGGTGCTTAGCTTAGCTGGTTCCCAAGGATATTATAAGCTTTTCAAAGAGAAAAGTGATCTTGTAGTAAGTAGGGACGATATTAAGGATTTAAATCAAGCAATTAGCTTACTTGAAGAGTTGTTACAAGAAAATATCTTGTCAGGAACCAATAATACCATCTTAAAAGAAATAAGGCAGGAAAAAGAAGAAATAAATAAGGGCAAGGAGAAGTGGGTAAACATTTCAAAGCTTAAAAAGCTTATTTCAGAAATTAAAGTAAAAGGACAGAAGGACGCAATATTTAAAGAAAAAAAATGGAAGGATGATGCAAAGCTTATTGCGTTATTAATCGCAGATTTTGAATTTGAGCTTGATGCAATAAATAAGATAGAAGGAATAACATTTGAAAAGTTTGCAAAAGAAATTATAGAAAATAGAAGAGATTACATACAAAGCTTAAAAGAGCAGGATATAAAGGATAAAGAGCGTGAAACAATCAAGATACTTTCAACTGAGTGTAGTAAACAAGCAAGTTTATTAAACACAATAGCACGAAAAGCAAAACAGGACAAAGAAAAAGACGGGCAAGAAATAGAGGAAGTACAGGCAAGAGTAAAAGCTGTTCGTTTAATGTATAGTAAAGCTTGTAATTTTAAAATACCTATAGAAACGATAATACAAAATCAGAGTGTGCAAGAATGCTTAGAGCGACATTGTACTTTCTTGGTGCTAAACACGGACTATACAGAAAAATTTAAGGGTATTTGCAGTGAATACAGAAGCCTCAAAGAAGAGTTAAAGAGTAAGCAATCTATTGGTAAGGAAGAATTTGATAAGTTGTCGAAATTAAATGATGAATTTAATAGAGCGAACAAAAACTTTGCTCAGCGTAAGGAAAATGAATCTGCAAAAGATAACTTAAGATTTGATGACGAGGCTATTAATGAATTAAGATCCCATGTAATTGAGGAAATAAAACGGGCAAGAGCAGCCGCTGAGGAGGAAAAAGAGGTATTAATAGAGGAACAGAAAGCAGTTGAAGAAATAGTGATGCAATTACAAATGTCAGGTTCAGCACAAGCGCAAGCACCAAGCTCTGCATTTAACAATGTAACTAATGAACCAGTTGCAGGTCCTTCTTGGCAGATATGAGAACAAAGGAGTTTATAAAATTTCTGGAGCGTGAAAGGTTAAAGTGGCAAGAGCCAAAAAGCCATGAAGAAGTAAATCAGTTATTTGATGAGTTTGGCAAGCTAAAGATAGTGTGGTGGATGCCATCGGTGCCTGAAAGTGCGAAAGGCAAGAAGTTCTCTCAAGGGCAAGTGATTGTAGTACTGCTTTTAACAGGAGCAGTTGCTTGTTCTTTGTATGAGAGATATAGAATGTTAGGGTTGCTTAGCTCATCCTTTCTTTCAGGGTATATCTTACATTCATTTTTGCACTTTGCAAAACGTATTAATTATTACACTGAAATTTATCATGAGGTTAAAGTTATGCTTTCACAAATACCATCAAGTAATTATCAAAATGGATACATACAATCAATTACAGGAATAGTAGATTGTGCTGAATTTGAATATCACGTTGAGCACTTGGTAAGTATGAATAAAGGTGAATTTAAGAAGTATAAAGAAGACGTGGAAAAAGAGTATGAGGAAGCCTTTTTCGAGAGAAAAATAGCTGAAGAGTTTTTAAGCTATGTGGAATCTGTGAGAAATGGAAGTAATGAAAATTTCAAAGATGATATTGCAGAATTACGTTACTCCTATGAAATAAAGCCATATGAGAGAAAGAAGGAAGAGTATAGGAATCTGTTTGCTTTTACAAAAAGCCTATTGTGGAAAGTTGTGCCTGGGGAAGGAAACAAAGAGGAGATGATAGATATTATTCATAGTAGACTAAAAGACCTAAAGGGCAGTGATACTTTGGAAGAAGGTTTAAGAAAGACGTGCCTTTTGCATTGCACAGATGACATAGAGGATTTGTCTAAGGCAATAAAAAAGTTTTTCCTAAAGAGCCATACAGACAAAAGTAGCCATGAAAAAAGTAGGGAGATTTTCGAAAAAGAAAATGACGTATATAAAGCAGTGAGTACAATAATAGAAATATACGAAAATTACTACTTCGGAGCAGTATTTTGTGATTTAAAGGAGTTTTTAGGTTGGAAGTTAGAAGATATAACAGAAGAAAGTGTTGCTGAGCATGTGTTATCAAGGGAACAACCTTTAACACTTTTTTGTAGGGATGCACTTGGAATATATGCTAAGCATATAGAGTCAGCTGGAGATATCAAGGACAAAATATTGGAAAACTTCAGAAGACTAATAGAAATACAGAAAGAATTGCTAAGAAATAATGAAAATCAGGAATTAAAGAAGGAAAAAAAAGATGTAGAGGATAAACAAAAAGATTTATTAGAGCAATTAAAATTGCAGCTTAAGGAACTAAAGAAATGCTATGAATACCTTAAAGATAGTTTTAGTAAAGAGATAGAAAGATGTAAGGAAACAATAAATTCATCGGAGGATAAGTTTATAAAATATAAGAATACAAAACGTATAGAAAATCTGGAAAGAAGGTTGGAAATATATGAAAGGGAAGAAGAGGATATGGAAAATTTCCTTTTTAAGGTTGAGGAAACACAGGGCAAAATATTGCTCAGAGAAGCAAATAAACACAAACTGGAAATAGGAGGTTGTGCTTTAGCCGCAATAGCTGGTATTGCAGGGTTAATATTCAAGTTACCAATTATGGCAGTACCGTTGTCTTTTGCATTACCATTTGCAATAGGTTTTTGTGGTGATTTCAAAAAACCTTATAAAGAATTTAAAGAAAGAAAGTCAAAGGAGACGGAACATGACTATATAATAGCATACCAGGATCTATGTAATGGATATGATGGGTTAATGAAAGAAAGGAAAGCATCGAATAATTTTTTAGGCATAAAGCATAAAGAAGATGAAAAGGAATTAGAAAAAAAAGCAGAAAGCCTGAAAGAGAAATTTAAAATGCAAAGTGAGATGGAAGTTGATGTAGAGCTAAAGGATGAAAAAGAAAAGGCTAAGTTTTTTAAGGGAGAGGTAAAAGAAGCCAAAATACGCCTCGAAAAAGCGATACAAGCTAGAGAGAAAGCAAGACAAGAAAAAGAAGAAGCACAGGCAGGAGTAAAAGCTATTCATTTAATGTATAGTAAAGCTTGTAATTTTAAAATACCTATAGAAACGATAATACAAAATCAAAGTGTGCAAGAGTGCTTAGAGCAGCAGTGTACTTTTCTAGTGCTAAATACAGACTATGCAGAGAAATTTAAGGATATCTGTGGTAAATATAAGAGCTTCAAAAAAGAGTTAAAGAGTAAACAATCTATTGGTAAGGAAGAATTTAATAAATTGTCAGAATTAGCTGATGAGTTTAATAGAGCAAACAAAAACTTTATTCAGCGTAAGGATAAGGAAAATGAATCTGCAAAAGATAACTTAAAATTTGATGACGAGGCTATCAACGAATTGAGATCTCATGTAATTGAGGAAATAAAACAGGCAAGAGCAGCTGCGGAGGAGGAAATAAAAGTATTAAGAGAGGAACAGAAAGCAGCTGAAGAAATAGTGATGCAATTACAAATGTCAGGTTCAGCACAAACGCAAGCGCCAAGCTCTGCATTCAGTAGTGTAAGTCATGAACCAGTTGCAGGACCTTCTTGGAGAATATAAGGGTTTTGGAGTTTCTATAGTGTGAAAGGTTTGAATTTGTAAATATTATTTTACATAGCCTTTCTACCATAGAGGATATCAAAAAATTACTTTTTATAAAAACACAAGTTTATTAGCGTCACAAAAATCTTAAATATTTATAGCATTTCTCATAATAGTCCGAACAGGTCATAGGAAGGCAGAATCAACAGCACGACGAAAGGATTCGAATAGAGGAATGTTTT
>NZ_JAPQLE010000084.1:0-2169 GCF_028982185.1 Wolbachia endosymbiont of Drosophila baimaii
CCAATCTTAAATCTCTTGGCAACAGTTTCTCCACTCTCTCCTTCATCCAATGCTTCCATTACCTTTTTCCTTAAGTCATAACTATATGCTACTGGCATGCTTACCATCACTACTATAAATCCATATCTTACCTTTTTTGGACTATTATGAGAAGTGCTATAACTTGTATCATTCCAGCAAAATGTGTCAAGTAAGTTTTTTCGTTTCTATAGCTACTTGGATGACAAAAAAAGAAATACTAGACTTTATACCTTTTGCACTCAAATTCACATAAATCATGAATTATGCACGTTTCACACGAAGGTTTCTGTGCTTTGCAAACATATCTACCATGCAAAACTAGCCAATGATGAGCATAAAGCAGGTATTTTTTGGGAACCACATTTAAAAGAGATTGTTCTGTTTTAAACACATCTTTTTCTTTCACAAGCCCGATTCTATTGCTCGCTCTAAAAACGTGAGTATCAACTGCCAATGTTGGAATGCCAAGCCCCGAATTTAAGAACACATTAGCGCTCTTTCTTCCCACTCCCGGCAAAGACACCAAATCATCGAAATCAGTAGGCACTTTGCTATTGTACCTCTCAATCAATATTTTGCTGAGCCCGATTATGTTTTTTGCTTTGGAATTATATAAACCAATACTGCTTATGCATTTTTTCAGCTCACTCTGCCCAAAGCTCAGCATTTTTTCTGGCGTATCAGCGATATTAAATAGTTCTCTTGTAATTTTATTAACGCTTACATCAGTTGTCCGCGCTGATAAAACTATCGCAATCAGTAACGTAAAATGATTGGTATAATTTAGCTCTATTTTTGGCGTAGGATTTGATTGTTGAAACTTTTCAAATATTAGTTCTACTTTTTTTGAGTCCATGCATAGAGCTAAAAGCTTATACTATACTGCCAACCTCTTATTGTGCAAGAATTTGCTTTTGAGGTCCAGACGGCTGTTCAGCGTTAACATCAGACATATTAGTGTTCACTTCATCGAAATTCCTCTCAGCAAATTCGTTAGCCACCTCTGCAAAACACTTTCTAACAAGAGGCATAATTATCGGCATTAATAGTTTTCGCGGGTCATACCATCCTAACAGGTCAGTTTCCTTTTGTACCCTATCTCTTGGATCCTCTTCTAGTAAATCTTTTGTGTGCTTTTCAGCATATATTTCACAGCCTTTTGAGAAAACAGGAGCTAACATTTCAATTAATACTGCCAATAACAATAGTGAACCAAGTATGGTTCCACCAACAGTTAATCTATTAGCAATGAAATTTGTTGTAAGTAGATAAACAGAAAAAGCAGCTAAAGGATAGTTGATAAGAAGCTTACTGCCTAGCGCGATATAGTTCATTTTACTTATGAATTCATCAGTGGAAATTTCTGAATTTTTATACTTTTCCATATAATAATTCACTAATAAACCAAAGGCTCTACTAATAGCGATGTTAAATGCTATGATCCACCATGAAAAATAGCAACCTATAGTAACTATAGTTAACAGGCCTAAGGGTAGAACACTAAGAGTCCGAATAAATAGTAAGGCATTTTTACGTTCTATAAATCTTAACGCTAATTCTTTTTTATCCTCATCTACTAGGTTCTTTTTTTCCTTTAGAGGAGAAATATAAAGAAATAGCCGTATACTAGGTTTTGATAAGCGTTTATTAAGCTCGCCATGGTCTGACGGCCCAAAAAAACTGCTATAAATATCTCCTGAAAAACAGTATTCCACATGGCTTTGTTGCATCACACTTTATGAGATGGTGATTTATGGTAAATTCATGTAACTATCTCAAATTTAGCCATACCAATATCAGTGAATTTATTAAGCAAATAGCATTTGATTAGCAGTTCTTTTTCTCGATTTATCTCAGATTTATTCCTAAAACTAAATCCGAATATTTGCTTTAATCTTGAGAAAAACCCTTCAATATAAGATCTTTTCCCATAATTTACTTCTTTTTTCCATTCTTTCATGCCATCTTCACCGTATAATTTTATTAACCTAATAGCAGCATTCCTGTCAGACATATAATCTATTTCTGGATGTTCTGCCGCATTGTTTATTGGTGGAATTTTTGTCTTTATATCATATTCGTTACACAACTTATAAAACTTGTGCCTATCACATGCTCTATCTGCATATAGTGCTTTTATGGCATGCT
>NZ_JAPQLE010000085.1:0-5637 GCF_028982185.1 Wolbachia endosymbiont of Drosophila baimaii
TTTGTCAGTAGCCACCAGATTTTTTCAGTTGCTATGCAACAAAGCCCACTGGGATCCAGATTGGGCACTAAGTTGGTAAACACGAAAGCGATTAATCCTTTACAACGTTTTTGATGGAACTGCGCGAAAGAACTGGATGCCAGTGTCACGCACTGGCATGACACCCATTTCTTCCTATAGTTGTCTTTTCTCGTCTACCTTATTTTACCACTCTGCTGAACAGATACATAACATTTGCTATACAGAAACTCTGCGATACCAAAATAAATAAAGAG
Organism: Wolbachia endosymbiont of Drosophila baimaii; assembly: GCF_028982185.1. Classification (NCBI taxonomy): domain Bacteria; kingdom Pseudomonadati; phylum Pseudomonadota; class Alphaproteobacteria; order Rickettsiales; family Anaplasmataceae; genus Wolbachia; species Wolbachia endosymbiont of Drosophila baimaii. The sequence goes on from NZ_JAPQLE010000085.1 coordinate 276, forward strand.
GTACGCCACTTGCAGTGAATAAGCTTGCGATCAGCAAGGTATTCACAGAAGTTTCAAATATTACCCAGCAGCAAAAGGTTGTTGCTATACTGCCAATTAAAAATTTGTAACAACTCTTTTCTTGCACAATAACTTTGAGAAAAGCAAGACTGCATGCAAGGTAAACAAATAAAAATGAAACTACAGAAAAGTCGATAATTGATGTGATCTGCTTAGCAAAATTGTTGCTTGAAGTGAGGATTAGTAAAGTTGCAGTTCCAACTGAGCTAGTTGTTATGCCCCAGAAAGGAGAACCGTGCTTGTTTCTTTGAGCAAAAAACTGTGGCATCAGTTTATCTTTTGCAAGGCCAAGGGCCACTTGTCCACTAGCTAGTACCCAAGCGTTTAAAGTACCAACACAAAAAATGAACGCAGTTATAGAAATAATCAAGTGCCAATTGCCAGAGGCCATAATTTTTATTGCGTCAACATATGGTGCTCTTGAACTTGCTAAATCATTGCCATTTATTAATCCCATAATTGCAAGATTGTTGATAAAATACACAACAGCAACAGAGATTGTTCCAAGTACCACAGCTCTTGGTATTGTTCTAGCTGGATTATCAACTGACCCTGCAGGTGCTGTTGCCAATTCAACTCCAATAAAACCCCATAGAGTAATAAGTGTAGAACGGGCAAGAATCTGCGATGTTGTAAGATTTGATATTTCTTCACTTATGATGAAGTTATTTCTATCAAAAAAAAACAATGCTGCTATAGGTATTACAAGCAATACAGAAATTTTTATCACCGTCAATAAAAACTCAACACGTCCAGCAGTAGCTACTCCTCTAAAATTTATTAGTGTAATAATTGTAAGTAATAACATCTCTAAAAACAGATGTACGTTTTGAATATCTTCATGGAAAAATGGTGTAAGATAACCAACACCCACAACTATTACGGCTGTTGTGCTAACCCATGAGATCACCCAATACGTCCAACCAACAAAAAAAGCTGCAGCAGGGCCAAAAGCATGCTTTACATAGACGTGAGGGCCACCCGTTTCCGGAAATTTTGCGCAGAGTGAGGCAAAAACTAAAGCAAGAGATATAGCACCAAGCCCTGATATTATCCAGCTTATAAGGCTATACATGCCATATGGAGCAAGGCTAATTGGAAGCATAAAAATTCCAGAGCCAATTTGGCTACTAATCACTAAGGCAAAAATAGCCCAAAAACCTATTTTATTTGACACAATAGTTTCTAATTTCTATCTGAATAGATTAACAATATAACTGAAGCTCAGAAATTTCAATCAATCTCTATAGAAACTTGCATTTTTTTCAATTTATTTCTAAAATAGATAATATTAACAGATTATTAAGATGGGGTTATGAATCAGAAACTAAAAAAGCTTCTAGTTATTTGTGGACATATTTTATTATTTGCTGCTTGTACTGCAGCATGGTTTTTGTCGGCATATTTAATTCTTGTGGTTGATTCATTCCTTTTTGGAGGAGCTCTTACTTCATTAAATCCACAAGTTACAGAGTTAGTCTTTGGTATATTAGGTGTAGTTTCGTTTGTTGTGTTCTCCAGCATACATATACTCTGCTCCATCTTTACGGAAAAGATTATAAGCAGCTATCAATCTTTCAAGGATGAAAACAGTGGTGATGACATTTTTTCTGAAGTATATAACGACCCAACAATAGGATTGAAAGATAAGATTCTATTTCTCTCTATATATTTAATATATTGCATTCAATTACCATTTTTGTATTGTACTTCGAAGATATCTACCATTAATAAGTTACTGCAAGGATTGGGATATGGAGGACTTTCACTTTCTCTTCAAGCATGTTTCATACTTATAAATGCTATATTATTAATCCCAGTAGCTCTTCTCGAGTTAATAAAGTATCCATTGGTAAAGCTCTTCTCGCCTTTAGGTTTAAAAGATTCAAATGTAAAGCAGCTAAGCTTTTTGTTTAATGTAAGTGATGTGGGCACTGGTAGTCAAAGTGTTCATACTAGAAGTTTTGAGGAAAGTGTCATAAACTGTGCTGAAGAACTAAAACAGAAATTTGGAACTCAACCAAATGTACTCAATAAAGAGTTTGAAGACTACATAAATAATTCAGATGAGCTTACAACTGAGCAAAAAGAGCAATTAAAATTTTACCTTAACTTTAATGGTTCCAATGAAGCAGCTTGGCAAGAATCAAAAACTGGACTAACTCTCACACAAGCTGCAAACTTAGTTTCAACTGCTGCTAAGAATCAAAAATCAGATGTGAATTCACTATTACTAATGAATTTAAAGGATGGACTTGGTTTATGTACTCTGGGAATGTGCGATCGTATTATTTATTCGCTTAGTTGTCTTGAAGTACAAAATAACTTTATAGCTCAACTAGAGCCTGACCTAATAAGGGGGCTAGTTTGTAATGCTACTAAAAGATTTTTTGAAGGATATATGGGTAAGCATTACCATAAGATAAAAGTCTTAAAGGAAAATTTTGAGAAAAATTTTGATAAATTATACTCATCAGATTCTAAATTAGATTGGGGTGTCATGGACGATGAGGCAAAGGATGACATTTCTTATACAAGAAATGCTATAAAAGAATTTGTGTTTAAAGAACTCTACGTGAAATTGCACAAAGATTATAAGGAACGTATTCATAGAGGGCAGATAAAACAAGGACTAAGGGAATCAATAACAGATGATATTGTAGATTCGGCAATATATCTTACAATATATGAGGTAAGCATTCCTGCAGAACCACCTACTTATCTTGAAGGAGTAAAAGCATTTTTTGGAGTTCATGCAAGGTCTTCTGCTGCTTAGTGGTTTAATTCGTGCTATATAGCTAAAGTGGCTTAGGTTCACCTACAATTTGAAAAACAACAAATTCGTCATTCCGCTACTAGTTAGCGCCGCGGCGGTATAGCTATAGCTTTGTCCTCCCTTTTCTGAATGACTTGCAAGCTGCTATCTCTACAAAAACTATATTTTTCTTCAGAAGAGAGTTATATTGTAACTATGGACAAAACAATCATAAAAAAATTTGGTGGGACTTCGCTAACTGATTTAAACCGAGTTGCAAATTTGATAAAAAACGATATTGAGAAAGGTTGTAATGTAATCGTTGTTGTATCTGCTGTTGCAGGATTTACTGACCAAATGGCTTTTCAGGCTAGGCAAATCTCAAATTTAAGTTGCAGACAAGAGTTATCAGAGTATGACGTTATGCTTTCAGCAGGAGAGCAAATCTCTTGCGGTCTATTAGCTATCACTCTCCAATCGATCGGAGTTAATGCTAAATCATGGCTTGCCTGGCAGTTACCAATTGTAACTGATGATTTTTATTCTGAGTCTAAAATAAAAACAATAAAGATTGACCGTGTGAAAAGATCTTTTGCTGAGGGTTATACTGCTGCGATCATCGCTGGTTTTCAGGGTATAAATGATGATAGAATCACTACTTTTGGAAGAGGAGGCTCTGATATATCAGCAGTTGCCTTCGCGATAGCCTTTGGTGTTAGAGCTTGCGAAATTTTTACTGATATTGATGGAATATATACAGCAGACCCGAAAACTGTTCCAAAGGCACGCAAGCTCAAATTTATCTCTTACGATGAAATGTTGGAAATGTCGTCATCTGGTGCTAAAATACTGCATAATCGTTCAGTACAACTTGCAATGAAACATAACATTAAAGTGCAAGTGCTATCCACTTTTAAGGAAGTAGAAGGCACCACAGTGCTACACAAAAGGGAGGTACTAGAGAGATACTTAATTACTGGAATAACTTATAGCACTAATGAAGCTCTTGTGACTTTCACTAACCTTGCAAATAACTTGCGTACTTTAAGAGATATAGTAGGGGCAAACGTTAAAATTGATATGATACATGGGTCAAGTTTTGTTATCTCCAAATTTGATATTGATTTAATGGAAAAGTTACTGAATAAGAATGAAAATTATGCTATAAACGATAATGTAGCTAAAATTTCAATAATTGGTATTGGTGTTATGTCTAACACTGAAGTGATGCACCGCACACTCAAGGTTTTAAGCGAAAAAAAGATAGAAATACTTGCTATCACAACATCTGAAATCAAAATCAGTATAATTGTTCAAAAAGAATGCGCTGTAGCTTTAGTCAAAGATTTACATACTGAGTATGAGCTTGATATGCAGCACTAGGATAGGCTTGACGTCCAGTTGTCTAAGAGTATGTCTTGAAAAGGAATGAGGAAAAAAATATGATAGTGTAAGTAAAAAATAGGAGGGAAAATTGTATCCAAGTGATATAAGTGATAAGGAATGGGAAATTTTGGAGCCACATGTTGCACAAGGAAAGATAGGGAGGCCAAGAAAGCACAATATCAGAACAATTATTAATGCAATAAGGTATATAATGAGAGGTGGTTGTCAATGGAGAATGCTGCCGAAAGATTTTCCTCCATGGAAGACAGTGTATGACTATTTTCTCAGGTGACGTAGTAATGGCAAATTGGAAAAAATACATAATATGCTAGTAAAAGAGGTAAGAAAAATGTTTGGTAAAAATGAAACACCTTCAGTAGGAATAATTGACAGTCAATCAGTAAAAACCACTCAAAAAGGGGATCCAGAGGATATGATGCTGAAAAAAAATAAAGGGTAGAAAACGTCATATTGTTGTAGATACAGTGGGCTTAATTATTGCGGCTGATGTTCATAGTGCAAGTGTTCAAGATCGTGATGGTGCTCTAAATCTTTTCACTCAAGCTAAATACAAGGCTCCAACTTTACGTAAGTTTTTTGCTGATCAAGGATACATAGCAAAACCGCTGTTTATTGGAGACAGGATACGATTACCAAGAAAGCTGTTGATGTTACAGGATTTTTCGACAATCTGGACCACAATTTAGCACTGCAGGCTATCAAGAAGCACACAGACTGCAAATGGGTTATACTGTATGTTGAAAGGTGGATGAAATCCCCTATTCAGCAAGCAGATGGCAGTAAGGTAGTTAGGGAAAAAAGGAGTTCCGCAAGGAGGTTCAATAAGCCCAATCATTTCAAACATATTTATGCACCATGCATTTGATATATGGATGAAACAAAATCACCCAACAGTACCATTTGAAAGATATGTGGATGATGCGATAGTGCACTGCAGAACTAAAAGACAGGCAGAATTTATGCAAGCAGCAATCGAAGAAAGATTGGCACAATGTAAGCTAAAATTGCAACCTGATACCAATGCCATTCCAAAACTCCATCATTATACTGCCTTATACCAATTCTCATTATTAGGAGGACAAATAGGAGACATTGCAGAGTTGTTTAATTATGGAGTGGGTAAGAGAGGTAACAAATTTA
>NZ_JAPQLE010000086.1:0-2550 GCF_028982185.1 Wolbachia endosymbiont of Drosophila baimaii
GTTCTTGTTATAAATACCAGAATAATAAGCTACTGATATTCCCTATCTTTTTTATCTTTAATCCATCATAGCTAGCAATGCAACAAAGCCCCATAGGATCCAGCTTATAAAAGCTGGATTCCAGCGTCACGTGCTGGAATGACAACTTAAGGCATCACCTATAGTTACTAGTCTAACTATAAATATATTTCGGTAAACCTAAATTGCTTTAGCTATAGCTAATTTTGCAAAAGCCCTATTGCAATTTAATTAATTGGCGTATAAGCTTTAGATAAAGCCTATGAAAAAAATGGAAGCTTGTTATTCGTTTGACGATATACTTCTTTTGCCAGCCTATTCTGATATATTACCTTGCGATGCAGATACAAAAACTTATTTAACAAATAGTATAGAACTAAATATCCCTCTCATATCCTCTGCAATGGATACTGTTACTGAATCGGGCTTTGCAATAGCTATTGCCCAACATGGAGGGATAGGTTGCATACATAAGAATTTATCAATAGATGAACAAGTTTTAGAAGTAAGAAGGGTGAAAAAATATGAAAGTTGGATCGTGTATAACCCAATTACGATTTCACCGGATAAAACAGTTGCGGAAGCAATTTCATTAATGAGAGAGCACAATTATTCTGGCATTCCTGTAGTCGATCAACGCAAGTTAGTTGGAATTTTAACTAACCGAGATGTGAGATTTATTGAAGACCAGAACATGAATGTAAAAGTTTCCGAAGTGATGACAAAAGATAAGTTAGTGACAGTGCGGGAGCAGGGAGTGGATAGTGCCTCAGCAATGAAATTGTTGCATGAAAATAGAATAGAAAAGCTTTTGGTCGTAGATGAAAATTCTTGTTGTATAGGTTTAATTACGGTTAAAGACATTGAAAAATACAATAGATACCCAAATTCATGTAAAGACAGTAAAGGGCGTCTCAGAGTTGCCGCTGCAATTGGCACTGGTAAAAAAGATGGTATAGACAGATGTGAAGCTTTGATCGGAGAAGAAGTTGATGTAGTTGTTGTGGATACTGCTCACGGTCATTCCGAAAACGTTATCAATACCATTAGGGAAATAAAAAAGATGTATCCTAATACGCAATTAATTGGCGGAAACATTGCAACAAAGGAGGCTGCTGAAGCGTTGATTGATGCGGGTGTTGATGCAGTGAAGGTTGGAATAGGACCAGGATCAATCTGTACAACCAGAATAGTTACAGGTGTTGGTGTGCCACAATTCTCTGCAATCAAGAATGTTGCAGAGGCGTGTAGAGCAAGAAACGTCAGACTAATTGCTGATGGTGGGGTAAAATACTCAGGAGATGTTGCAAAAGCTATTGCAGCTGGTGCTGACTCTGTGATGATTGGTTCGATTTTTGCTGGCACTGACGAAAGCCCAGGTGAGATTATTATGTATAAGGGCAGAGCATATAAAGGCTATCGAGGAATGGGATCTATTAGTGCAATGAAACGAGGTTCAGCTAGCCGTTATTTTCAAGATAAAGATTCAAAACTCAAATTAGTTCCACAAGGAGTGGAAGGAAGAGTTCCATTCAAAGGTCCAGCTTCAGGAGTAATCCATCAATTGATTGGCGGATTGCAAGCTGCAATGGGGTATACTGGTAATAGGAATATAGAAGAGATGAAAAAAAATTGTAAATTTGTTACTATTACTGCATCAGGATTAAGAGAGAGTCACGCTCATGATATAGTCATTACACAAGAAGCTCCAAATTATGCTTATCAAGCGTCCAATTTGTCAACCGATTCGGAGTAGTCCAGAAAAAGTAGAGAGAAAGTTAAGACGTTTTTGGAGTAAAATAAAACGTTTTTTCAAAATATGACAAATAGAAGAGAATATACAGCAGAATTCAAATTAGGAGCTGTTAAGCTGGTTAAAGAAATAGGTCAAGCAAGTACAAAAATAGCAAAAGATCTAGGTATAGATGGCAGTATGTTAAGTAAGAAAATATGATGGAAAAATGTCTGGAGCATACGCATTTCCAGGCAAAGGCTCCTTATCACAAAGAAAGATTTGATCTAAAAAAAGAACTAACAAGAGAAAGAGACATTTTAAAAAAAGCCCTGGGCAAAGAAAAAGAGTAAAGTATTCTTTTATATAGAAATTGCTATAAAACACAGGAACTATGTAGGGTTTTGTACTGGTGGTATGGGTTGCTAAGGAAAAAAGCAGTAAAGAATTAGCAAAAGAAGGGCTTCTAGCAGATATTCAAAAAATACATCAAGCTTCTAAATGCAGATATGGAGCCCCTAAAATTCACGCTGAATTAAAAGCTTTAGGCAAAAATTAAAACAGTACAAAGTGTTATGCAAGAAAATGGCATTAAAGCCAAGCTTAGACGAAAGTTCAAAAATAAAAAACAGCAAATAAGCAACCGAGTTGTGGCTCCGAACACATTGGATCAAAATTTTACTACTGATCAGCCAAATAAAGTTTGGGATTACCTACATAAAAACTAAAGAAGGTTGTTGGCGGCAATAATTGACCTATATTCACGCATGGTGGTTAATGAGTAACATGATAATTATAGC
>NZ_JAPQLE010000087.1:0-2157 GCF_028982185.1 Wolbachia endosymbiont of Drosophila baimaii
TATTTATAATGAATTTTGTCAGTAACTGCCAGTTCTTTTCACTTGAGCGATGCAACAAAGCCATCCCAGTGTCTGGGCACTGGGATGACACCCATTTGTTCCTATAGTTGTCTTTTCTCGTCTACCTTATTTTGCCACTCTGCTAAACAGATACATTATCTGTAAATTGGTATTTACTATATCTTAATAACTATAGCGTAATCAATGCAGCATAGTAATTAACTTTGGAGTGAATATGCATGGGTCAGTCAAAAAATCAACAGTAAAATTAACTTCTTACGAACAAACAGGTGACAATAGCAAGATAACACTAAAAGATCCACCATCGCCTGAAGAAGCAGGAAATGCTATCTCAAGTGTACTGAATGTAGTACCACGTGTGCAGGGAATGTCACATGAAGAATCAGATGATGAGGAAGTGGATCCTACTTATGCATCTGTAAATCGACAAAAAGATGGTGATGGAGCACCACCGATTTTGCCAAAAGCTCCAGGTTTACAAGACAAAGAAGACAAAAATTTGTTTGGTCTTAGTACTGAAGTACTACCTCCTTCCCTAGAAGAAACAAAAGGTGAGACTCATGATTGGGTATCACAAACAGCAAGTTTAGGTTTAGGAGGATTATCTGGTAATGGATCAGAAGAACATATTTATGCAGCTATAGACCCAAATACAAAATCTTCGAAAAAGAGTTTAGACAGTGGAATAGGTGGTCAAAACTCAAAAGACGATTTAGGTGCGTCTTCAAATACTTTACCATCGTATAAAAGCAAAGATGACTCTGAAGAGTCTTTGTCACTAAATTCTGATATAGGTAGCACAACAAATAAAAAAACAAACAGATTCTTGCCAAGAGCAAAGTATGCCATGCAGCAGAAGGGTTTTATAATTTTTGGTGCAAGTGCTATTATACTCAGTATATCTGCAGCTTTATTATATTTACAAGATAAAGCAAAATTTATTGCATTTTTTACAAACAGCCCAAAATATATCACTATACCAGTTATTGCACTTGCTGCATTGCTTACAATTGGTCCAATATTTTTTGCAACAAGGCAATTTATAGATACTGAAGAACATTCCATTCAAAAAAAAGATGCGGATAAAATTTTAGCTGAGGTGTTGGAGCACCAGTCAAAAGATAAAGCTATAAAATCTGTAAGACTGGAATATAGCAATGGCACTCATTCAAATTTTGTACTTAATGCTTGGGAAGCTAAACAAGGCTTCATTAACATTGACGAAAAAGTAGTTAGTAGAACTAACAAAATAGAATCAGTAATCAACAATAGGCCACTATTTACCACATTGTTGACCGGTGTAGTTGCTGCAAATGTAGCACTTCCTTTATTGCTGTATGCGGAAGGCGGTGTTAATAACGTACAAAAATTTTACCAAAACCCTTTGACTAATAACATAGGATTATCACTACTTATAGGTTCTGGTATACTTGCATTATTCATTGTGGGTTTTGGCATACATTACTATAGAAAAACAAATTGCACTAATCTTATATATTCGCAGGAAGAGATTAAAACTGAAAGCGTTAATAAGGAATTAATCGAGGAAATAAAACGAGAAAGAACAAATGTTCTTGAGGAAAACCACGGTAAAGACGCTAAACGCATCAGCTTAACGCTTGAGCAAGTTGTGGTTCAATCTCATAATTGTAAGGATATTGTTTATAGTGTCGGTTAATAAAATGCATGATATAGCTAGTGCAGCCCTACTTCATACCGCCGCAGACCGTCATACCGCGATTCATTCGCGGTATCTCTAGATCCCGCTAACACGTAGCGGGATGACGATTGTCAAGGTAGCACCTCCCTCCCCTGTCATCCAAGTAGCTGACTGACCTTACCCAGAAAAAGTGGAGAGAAAGTTTGGAATGTTTTTCACAAAGAGAATGATGAATCAAAATGCTCAGGAATGCAATAGTTAATAGTGACGTTGTTTGTTATAAAAAATTTCTATATATTCAAATATAGCAGTTTTAATATGCTGTTTAGAGTGCCGATAGGTGTCTATTGGTAACTCCCTTTTTAGAGAACTGAAGAAGCTTTCCACAACAGAATTGTCGTAACAACAACCTTTATGACTCATCTATGTTTTTTATGGATAAGAGATATTGATAACCTTGCGAAGTATATTGTGAA
>NZ_JAPQLE010000088.1:0-3582 GCF_028982185.1 Wolbachia endosymbiont of Drosophila baimaii
AAAACATTCCTCTATTCGAATCCTTTCGTCGTGCTGTTGATTCTGCCTTCCTATGACCTGTTCGGACTATTATGAGAAATGCTATAACTCCCCGGCTACAACCAAAGTTGGGCGTTCGTAGAAATTTCTTGGTAGTATTGTGTTGCTCATCATAAAAGTATAAGTTACTTGCAGATGCAAGCAACTTATACTGAACTTTCACTACTTTACCTATTTTGAGCAGCAGGAGCCTGATGCTTTTGTGCTGTGCTCTCTGTGACATCTGTTGAAGGTTGCGGCAAAACTTTCACTGCTTCAGAACTTTTTTGTTGCAATTGTGATGCTAATGCTTCATGTAAAGGTTTTGCTTCGTATTGTCTTCCTATTTTTACCTCTTTATTCGCACGTAGCTGTTCTTCAGTAACACCATTACTCTCAAGAAGTTCTACAGAACCATTATCATGAATATTAATTTTAATATTACATTCTTTTTCTTTGGCATACCACTTTAGAGTCATTTGATATGATCCATTAGCCACTTCATAAATTCTTGTTCCATGTTCATCAACCCGGCAACGTAGCCCCCTTGCTTTACTTTGAGGTAGCAATAATGTAATTGCTTTCACGCCATATTGTTTGCACAAATCGTTATTTAGAATGTCACTCATGCTTACTTCTTTTGTATTACTACCCATCGCAATTCTTACAGCAGGCTCAATAATATTATCTTCATTTTTGCTTTCTTTAAGTTTTATAAATTCTATATCATTATTTTCTATATTTTTAGATATCTCTTCTTTAATTTGTTCAGCAATTTTGCCTATAATGTTCTTACCACCATATTTATTCTCATCCCGAGCAGTATATGTACATATACCATTACTATCCTTATGAATATAAGGTTTTGGTTTCTTTTTATTAGTGGTATTAGTAGAAGGGTTGTTCTGCATTACAAAGAACTTATTCCATTCTTCTTCATTATTAAGAGTGACGTATTTAGGTACATTCTCATCCAGTGTTGATTTAGGTACATTTTTAGTATCCGAAATCGAATTATTATCAGAAGGACTGATATTTAGATTAGAGGAAGTTCCAATCAAAGATACAATTTCAGTACTATTAGTTAACATATATGCCTCCATTATTTTTAATATATAAATGTTAGCATATAGATATCACGCCAATTGGTCAACATAAATTATTGATGGCAAAGCTTTTAATGTTGAAAGCTCAAATACTCCTTTGCTTGGTCAGTTAGAACGCGTCCTCTTGGTGTGCGCTTTACAAAACTAATTTTGATTAAGTAAGGTTCTACTGTTTCTTCAATATTGCCAACATCCTCAGATAGTGCAATAGATATAGTGTCAATTCCAACAGGGCCTGAGGTGTTGAATAAAAATCTTAGATAATGCACATCAAGTTTATTGAGTCCCATTTTATCTACACCCAATTTTAGTAATACAGAATCAGCTACTTCGTAAGTGATTTTTTTATCATCTTTCACTTCAACAAAGTCCCTTATTCTCCTCAGTAATCTCAAAGCAATTCTTGGAGTGCCGCGCGCACGGCAGGCAATTTCCCGTGCTGCATTTTCTTCAATTTCAGTAGAAAGAACTCTTGCACCTCTTTTTATAATATTTACCAGTTCTTCAAAGGAGTAAAACTCAAGATGCAAGGGAATGCCAAAACGATCTCTGAGTGGCGCAGAAAGTAATCCAAGCCGCGTTGTTGCTCCGATTAGCGTAAATGGTGGTAGATCTATCCTTAAAGTGCGAGTAGATGGACCTTCACCTACTAATATATCCAAGCAAAAATCTTCCATAGCAGTATATAAAACTTCTTCGATGCTGCGATTTAATCTATGAATTTCGTCGATAAATAGGACATCTTTTGCATTTAAAGTGGTAAGCACTGCGGCCAAGTCCCCAGCTTTACTAAGTAAAGGACCAGAAGTTGCGCGAAAGCTAACTCTTAATTCTTTAGAAACAATTTGTGCTAAAGTTGTTTTGCCAAGCCCTGGAGGACCGTACAATAAGACGTGATCTAAAGCTTCAGTTCTCGTCTGTGCAGCGTTTATAAACACTTTTAAATTTTGTATTAAGTCTTTTTGCCCGACAAAATCATCAAGTTGCTCAGGCCTGATGTTAATATTGCGCACATCTTCAGTATATTCTTTACCGCACGATATTGATTTCATAATGTTAAGAGCTCCTTAAGCGCCATGCGAATAATATCCTTAGTGTCCAGGTTTGACAATTCGTCTTGTATTTTTTTTATCGTATCATAAGCTTTCATTTTTTCATACCCAAGATTGATCAATGCTGAAAGGGCATCTTCATTAATTGGATTAAAGTTATTGTTATTTATTTCTAGTTTACTTACTTTGCCACTCAATTCAGTGATGATTCGATTTATGAGTTTCAAGCCAAGTCCACTCATCTTGAGTGTTACTTTATCTTCATTCATAATTGCCAAAAATAGCTGTTCTGGAGTTAATTTACTCAAAATTGACATTGCAGTTTTATAGCTAACACCGCTTACTTTAACTAGAAACCTCAAGCACTGCTGTTCTTCTTTGCTTATAAAACCATATAGCTGAGTAGTGTTTTCTCTGTTATTTGCATAGGTTTCGATAAGTAATTTGATTCTACTTCCAATTGCACAAGCACTTAAAGTTTTGGCTGAAAGATACACCATATAGCCAACATCATTCACGTTCAGGATTATGTGATCGCTGCACACTTCATCAACTATTCCGCTTAGATTTCCTATCATTTTTAGTACTATATAGGGTTCAGTTTAAATACTCCTGGATCTTAGGTCAAGTAAACGAACATTATAACAGGGAAACGTGGCTAAAAAACCACTTGACAAACTCCGCCAGCCCCCTTACCATGAGACTGAAGGTATTCAGTTATCTTCATCTGTGCAGATTAAACAGCAAGAAAACAACGTAGTTGGCGTCTTATTTTTAATTTTTTGCACTATGTGCACCTTATGTCTTCACAACATTTCTAGGTTTTTACCTATATAAGCTGAAACGCGCTTATAAAGCGTTTAAGACAGTATAGTACGCCAATTTGCAGGATTAGAGAGTGACAACTAGCTAACACGGGATTTCTTTTGCCTTTTTTTCTGCTTAGTAAATTTCTTAAACATTTAAACTAAGGTGAGTTGCATTTAAAAGCAGCTAAATTGCAGTGTTTAAGACTTTAAAGAACGCCAATACTGAAAATAGATAGTAACCGGGGCTTCTTTTGCCTTTTTTTTATTTGGTAAATTTCTTAAATATTTATGGCTAAAGTAACTTAGGTTCACCGACAATCGTCATCCCGCTAAGTGTTAGCGGGATCTATTGCCGAGATACCGCGAATGAATCGCGGTATGACGGTCTGCGGCGGCATGACGATAAGGTTTATACCTTGTCATCCCAGTGCCCAGACACTGGGATCCAGCCTTTTCATAATCATCAAAACGTTGTATTTTAACATAAAACGGCTACTTTTATACTTACCAACTTAATAAAATTCCTGGATCCCAGTGGGCTTTGTTGCATCGCTAGCTATGATGGATTAAAGATAAAAAAGATAGGGAATATCAGTA
>NZ_JAPQLE010000089.1:0-10824 GCF_028982185.1 Wolbachia endosymbiont of Drosophila baimaii
CAGATTGATTGCAAAAAAACAAGATTTTCAATAGGTTGCTTATAATCCTAACTATAGTTAGCCTTTCATAAGTAGCAATGCAACAAAGCCATCCCAGTGTCAAGCACTGGGATCTGATGGGCCAAAATCACAATGTTCGTACAGTTATGCATTTGTTGTGCAAATTACCTTTGCAAACAAATGTTCGTACAGCTGTGTGTCACACACTTTGCTTCAATATTTGCACATTAGCCACTCCCTTGAACAGATACGATAAATTAGCTTTAGGTAAGCTATAAGCTTTTATGAAATCTTTGGGTGCGTGCTGTGAAGTTTTATAAATTTTAGTCTTGCTGTCACTTTGTATAAAGGTATTTTTTCACTCACATCTTTTGAAGTTGTAGCCATGTTTAACAACTTTAAGTAGAATATTGTAGCATTTTGAAAATCTGAAAGTTTATCTAGAATAACAGCTAAATTATAAGTATAAAAAATATTGTTTTCATCGAGGGAAATAGCAGTTATCATATACTCTTTACCTTTTACATAATCCTCCTTTTTCATATAGATCAGACCTAAATTTGCTAATAAAGGAGCATAATTTTTATGTATATCATACAATTTTAACATTTCACTCAACGCCAGATCAGGATCATATTGTGAGATTATCGTCAGAAAATTTTTTAATATGTAAGGGTTACTAGGGTGTTCTTTTAACAGTCTTGTGTAAATCTCTACAGCTTTTTTGTATTCTTTATTAGCGTAATAAATATTTCCCAATCCAATTAAAGCATTTTTATGATAAGGAAACTTTGCGATAATCTGATTAAGGAGAGAAATAGCTGCTTCATTATCTCCTGATTCAAAGGAATCTTTTGCTTTTTTTAAAGTAGAGTATATGTCAAAACTCTTGCCAGAATTCTGCGAAATTTTGATATTAAATTTGTCACTTTTTCTCTCAATAACATCAAGATCTTTATATTTTTTATCAGCTTTTATATGCTTGACAACACTATCGAAGGCCTTTTGTATCTCCAAATTTTCACTAGCATAGGTAACAGAAGACCTCCATAAAATCACAACGCAAATTAACATGCAGATAAACATAGGTCCTAGTGTTGTGGCATTGGCTGCAGCGTGTAACCAGTAAACCTTATTTTTTTGAGCTATGCGTAACACATTACAAATTCATAAATGCTAAATTACCTATCTCATACAATAATAAAGATATTATTAATTAGCGGGACGAACATGCTGTGTAGCTTTTCAGAATGCATTTATCTTTTGTCTTCCATATTTCGCTTTATTTCCACAAAAATGCTTCAATTTATCTTAACATTTTGTCAACTACCTTTGTAGATTTAAAAGGGCATTTTTACATATTCCATATGGCTGCCAGCTGCACCCCTCACATGCGTACTCGAATTTCTTTAAAGACATTTTCTCCCTAATCTTTTTTACTGCCTCATTCCAAGTTAAAGTCTCGCCAATTTTAATTCCTAAAATTTCCATATGCCTTCTATCTAGCTCTAAAACTTTAGCTTGTGTGGTGCATTTACCTTGTTTAGTCTGATTTGGACAAGCACTACAGATATTATCAAGGTTACCAACTACTTCGATTTGAGTACTAATTACTTTGCTTGCTATCCTTTTATAATTTTCTACAAAACCCTGAGAATACCCATATCCCCGAAACGCGAGGGTGCACATGAAATGATGAGGGCGGAATTTTATCATTTTTTCAAATATTGCAAAGCTGCTACAAGTAGAAAAATTTTTACCAAACCAGGAAGGATAAATGGTAAAACACCCACCATTATTGCTTGTCCCAGACCCAAGTAAACAGCAAGCCAACTAACACCACAAATAAAGATTACAACTGTACCAGCCAGACAACTTAAAGAATTACACACAAATGATTTATATTTAGAGTTCAGTAATTCATTTACTTTGCTCATTACCATAACAGCAGCTAAACAGCCAATTAAATATCCACCGGTTGGTCCAAGAAGAGCGTGATAACCACCAGAAAAATTCGCAAGAACAGGCAATCCTGCTGCACCAAGTGATAGATATGTAAGCACAGAATAGAATGCTGTTCTGCGGTTAAATTTAAGCCCAATAAGCATTACTTCTAAAGTTTGCAATGTGATAGGCACAGGCTGCAATGGTATACTTATTTGAGCCATCAAGAATAAAAGTAAAACGCAAGACAATATTTCAGCCAGTGTTGATCTGCTGCTAGATTGTGTTATAAACATACCTTCCCAATAAAAATAACTTATTAAATCTAATATATGTGTATGAGAGGTTTTGCAATTTAAATTTTGCTTATATTGTGCTACAATGAATTATTTATGCACTATTAAATTAAAAATGATGAGTAAACAAGATCTATTATCGTTGATGAAAGCAAGACACAGCGGACGTTCATACGATCCTACAAGAGCAATATCTCAGGAAGACATGGATATTTTAATGGAAGCTGTAAGGCTGACTCCCTCATGTTTTGGTGATGAACCCTGGAGATACGTAATATGCAACAAACAGAACAATCAAAGCGCATGGGAAAAGCTGCTAAATTGCCTTGATGAATCTAATCAAAAATGGGCAAAAGATGCACAAGTGTTAATCATATCTTTAAGTGCTAAAAACTTCCGTAAACAAGGTAAAGGAGAAAATCTTTGGGCTAATCATGATACTGGTGCAGCAAATTATGGACTTATGTTACAAGCTGCAGTTATGAACTTAATGGCCCATCAAATGGGTGGATTTGATAGAGATAAAATAGTGAAAGAGTTCAATATACCCAATGACTTTAACGTAATGTCAGTGATAGCGGTTGGTTACGAAGAAGAGGGTGCTGAAACAAGTAAGAAGAAAAGAAGACCAATAGAAGAAATATTTTTTTATGATGAGTGGCCAAAATTCTGAAAATTTTATCAAAATGCACGGCACTGGTAACAATTTCGTTATCATAGACTCACGTTCAACAAACAATTTAGACTGGAACCATAGACAAATTGCTGATCAAAGCAGTTGTGATCAAGTGATAATTATAACAATGTCTAATGCTGCAGACTGTTTTATGCATATCTATAATGCTGATGGCAGTCGAGCTGAAATGTGCGGAAACGCAGCACGCTGTGTTGGATATTTGATAATGTCAGAAAAAGGTGCTGAATACTCCATTATTGAGCTAACAAGCAAACGCATTTTAGAGTGTTTTAAAGTGGGTGATAAATCCATAAAGGTTAACATGGGTAAACCTTTGCTAAAATGGCATGAAATTCCCTTGTCTACTGAGTGTGACACTCTTCACTTACCTATAGAGCTTGAAATGCTAAAAGATCCTGTTGCAGTAAATATTGGCAATCCTCACATAGTTTTTTTTGTTGATAACATAAGTGAAATACCATTGCGAAATTTAGGACCAAAGCTAGAAAATCACGCATTATTTCCTCGGAAAATTAATGTTAGTATTGCACAAGTTGAAAAGTCTGGAGAAATAGCTTTAAGAGTTTGGGAAAGAGGTACAGGCATTACTGCATCATGCGGTAGTGCAGCCTGTGCAGCACTTGTTGCATCCACACTACGTGGATATCTGGTTGCCCAACAGACTTCAGTAAATTTACCAGGAGGCAAGTTATTAATCGAATGGGCAAATAACGTATTCATGACCGGTGATATAGGGTTTTTGTGACCCTAATTCTAGTGATGCATTACTTCCAATACCTTCTTACCAATTACTGCAGGGGTTTCAGCAATTGCAATTCCAGCGCTCCGCATAACTTCTAGTTTTGCACCAGCACTTCCACCGCTGGAAGAGATGATTGCTCCAGCGTGTCCCATACGTCTTCCTGGAGGTGCCGTTTGGCCTGCTACAAAACCAACGATTGGCTTTTTAGTTTTTTCTGTTTTCACAAAATGTGATACATCTTCTTCTTCATTTCCACCTATTTCACCAATAACTACAATACCATGAGTATCGTCATCTTTTAAAAAGAGCTCCATACAGTCAACAAATGTCATACCATGAACTGGATCTCCCCCAATTCCGATACATGTGGATTGACCAAGACCAACAGCGGTTGTTTGTGCTACTGCCTCGTAAGTTAAAGTTCCGGAGCGAGACATAATTCCTATGTGTCCACACTTATGGATATGGCCAGGCATAATTCCTATTTTGCATTCTTCAGGTGTAATAATTCCCGGGCAGTTGGGACCAATCAATCGACCTTTTGAGCCGATAAGCGCACGCTTAACTTTCACCATATCAAGTATAGGAATGCCCTCTGTAATACAAATTATCAATTCTATTTTTGCATCTATTGCTTCAAGTATTGCAGCAGCAGCAAATTTAGCAGGTACATATATAACTGTAGCATTTGCACCGGTTTTTTCTTTGGCTTCTGCTACAGTATTAAAAACCGGTAAATTAAGGTGAGT
The DNA here is from genome assembly GCF_028982185.1 of Wolbachia endosymbiont of Drosophila baimaii. Taxonomy (NCBI): domain Bacteria; kingdom Pseudomonadati; phylum Pseudomonadota; class Alphaproteobacteria; order Rickettsiales; family Anaplasmataceae; genus Wolbachia; species Wolbachia endosymbiont of Drosophila baimaii. Next base: position 4,429 of record NZ_JAPQLE010000089.1, read on the forward strand.
GCTCCCACCCTTTCCAGGAGTTACACCTCCCACCATTTTCGTTCCGTAATCAATTGCTTGCTCTGAATGAAATGTGCCTTGTGCACCAGTAAAACCCTGGCATATTAATCTTGTATCTTTGTTTACTAAAACGGACATGCTTTATTTTACCTCTTTTACTATCTTTTGCGCAGCTTCATCTAGCTCATCTGCAGAAATAATATTTAATCCTGACTCTTCTAAAATTTTTTTTCCTTCTTCAAAATTAGTACCTGATAATCTAACCACTAGAGGAACTTTAATGCTCATTTCTTTTGCAGCCGCAACAATTCCACTTGCGATAATATCGCAACGCATTATACCACCAAATATGTTAACCAGAATTCCTTTTACGTTGCTATCAGACAATATGATTTTAAATGCTTCAGTTACAGTTTCTTTACTCGCTCCACCACCAACATCCAAAAAGTTAGCAGGTTCTGCTCCGTAGTATTTTATTATATCCATTGTTGCCATAGCAAGACCTGCACCATTTACCATGCAACCAATACTGCCATCCATTTTGATGTAACTGAGCTCATACTTTGAAGCCTCTATCTCTTCTTTCACTTCCTCATCATAATCACGAAGTTCCATAATTTCTGGGTGACGATATAAAGCATTATCATCGAAATTAATTTTTGCATCGAGCGCAATAAAATCTCCAGAATTTGTTTCAACCAGTGGATTAATTTCAATTTGGCTCGCATCAGTTGCAACAAACGCATCATATATTTTTTTTGCAATGTTCGATATCTTTTCTATTTGTTCTGGACTCAAATGAAAACTGCTGCTTAACTTGCTGCTATCAAAACTTGTAGCAGGATCAATATCAAATTTCACAATTTTTGCAGGAGAATTTTTTGCCACTTCTTCGATGTCCATCCCACCTTCTGAGGAAAATATGAATATTGGCCTACTGAGCTTCGGGTCGATTACCAGGCTTAAATAATACTCTTTCTTAATGCTTGAGCCTTCTTCAACGTACACTTTTCTTACTTGCTGCCCGCTTGGCCCTGTTTGATGAGTAACTAAAGTCATACCAATCATGTCCTTTACAAACTGTTGAGCTTCTTCAACTGACTTTGCTAGCTTTACGCCACCGGCTTTACCCCTACCACCTGCATGAATTTGAGCTTTAACTACAAACACGTCAGATTTTAATTGACTTACTTGAGTCTTTACTTCTTCTGCAGATGTAGCAACAAAACCTTTTGGCACTGGGACATTAAATTTATGCAAAACTTCTTTCGCTTGATATTCGTGAATATTCATAAAATAACCAATGATAAACTATTAACTTGAGTACAAACTACCAACCATAACGTTGCCTTCTGCACTCTTGTTGGTACCTCTTTTTTTTAGCTTCAGCTTTCTTTTTAGCTCTTTTTTCTGATTTTTTTTCATGATATTGTTTTTTCATTTTCAACCCTCTTCCTTCCTTTTGAATTGTTTTTTTCAATACTGGAAGAGCTCTGTCTACATCACCATAATGGACTGATACTTCTATCAAACTCTATACCTCCTTCGGTAATCATTTCAAAATCTATTTATAAATTAGAAAATTAACATTGTCAATTATTTTATAAACTTGAGCGTTAAAATATAATATGCCATAATTTACATGGTAAATAATGTCATTCCAGTGTCAGCTACTTGCTTACTGATGGAGATTGCTCTTATGTTACAGCGTTCTTACAATTATACTAACATCGGGGCGGAGAGATTTGAACTCCCGACCCTTTGGTCCCAAACCAAATGCGCTACCAGGCTGCGCTACGCCCCGACTTCTTTACTCAGAGTATCAATAACTCAGGCAAAATGCAAGATTCATTTGTTTACTTTAGAAAAAATATAATATGAGATTTAATATTATCTTAGAATATGTTTTTTATTAGCTCCTCTTTAACAACAGACTGCTTCGTAGAAAGTCTACAGGGTTTTTGTGCGCGCAACACTGAACCAGATTTCTTTATGACCCAAACCTTAGCCATATTTAAAAATCTAGCTACACCAATTGGTGAAAGTGAGTGCAGCAACTACAGCAGTATCGACCCTTAAAATTCTTTTTCCTAGACTCAATTTTTGACAAAACTTATCGGCAAGATCAAGTTCATAAGATGAAAAACCACCTTCAGGGCCAACAATAATAGCAACATTTTTTTTGCCTTTCAGCACTTTGTCAGCTTTACCTGTTTCATCACACAAAACAAAATTTTTACTCTGGGAATCAGGTAACTCACAAAAGTTAATAGGAGGCAAAATCTCTGGTATACTTATCCTACCTGATTGTTCCGCTGCTTCGATTGCTTGTAATTTTGCTCTACTTAGGTTAATATTTTTTACCACTGTACGTTCCGTTGAAATAAATTGAATGCAGATTACTCCCATTTCAGTTGCCTGTCTTACTATGTTGTTCAAAGCAGCACTTTTTACCATGGCACAATACAGGTATAAATTTTCCTCATATTGCTGTTGTTTAGTGCATTCTTTGGGTGTAACTTCTGTCAATTTACGCGATATATTAACTACTTCTCCTAACCATTCTCCATCTTTTCCATTAAAAAGAGAGAGATTATCATACTTCTTAAGCCGCATTACATTGCAAATGTAGTGACTTTGTTGTGGATTAAGTGCCAAACTCACGCTTTGTGATAAAGCTTCTTCAACATAGAGCCTAATTTTTCCCATTCAAAACTTTAATTATATTCTACTCGAGTGACTCTTACGGGATTTGAACCCGTGTTACCACCGTGAAAGGGTGGTGTCCTAACCACTAGACGAAAGAGTCAACTTGAATCTAACTAGGTTATATCGATTACATATATAAAGTCAATTCAATTATTTTGAATCACATAGTTAGAGGGATATATCAGTAATCTTATATCGACAGCCTCCTATTACTCCATGCTCAATACTCACTGAACCTATCTCAGATTTAGGAGCTAATTCTAATTGTTGTTCAACTTTTGTATCGGAATCATAGCCAGAATCTCTACGCTCATATTTCTGCCTTATTTCTTCTACACTAAAGCCAACCTTGGTCTTAATTTTTTGATCATTAGTCTGTTGCTGACTTATCGACTTATTAGCACTTAGCTCATTTAGCTTCACTTGCCAATCATTCACTTTATCTTGCACTAACCCATGGCAAGTTCCAGAATTAGCTTTTATGTCTTTTGCTTTTCTTTCTGCTCTTTTCTTGGACAAATCTACCCCAGAATAAATAGGTTCTGACGACTGTTCTGGCTCTTTCTGTTTTAGGCTAGTAGGCTTTTTTTGTTCTGAAAGATCATCTATAGTGCAATAAATAGGTTCTTCTGATATACTCAAATAACCACTATCTTCCAATGATAAATTTTCGGTGGATTTTTTATGTGAATCATATATTTCAGCATAAATAGATTCTTCTGGTACACTCAAATAACCATTCTCCCCTAATGAGTTACTAACCTTAGCATCATACACCTCAGCGTAAATTGGCTCTTTTGAAGGCAAAGCATCATAATTAGTGCTCTTTGGCTTATACTCAAAAGTGCTAGAAGGTTTTTGAGGTGGTATTACATTGTTGTTCACCTCAGCGTACATAGTTATTGGCTCATATTCAGAGGTTCTAGGAGGTTTTTGTTGTATAGCTTCAACATTCAAATCATCTGTAGAATAATACTCTGCGCCTTTTCCTAGTAAAAAGGAAACTGTGGGGTGAAGAATTATCTCTGCTGGTAAGTTTTTCTCACTATCCAATTTTAGATTTTTTGATTCTGCTAAACTCTCAATAACACGAATTATAACATTCTTTCCATTCTCATCTATTGAGTGGATATCAGCTCCACGATTAATCAGCAATTCCATTATTTTGTGATCTGTAGCATGTTCTAAAGCCTGATTTAAAGCTTGATTATTATTTATATCAAATGATCCTGTATTCTTGAGAGACATAGTCTTTGAAAAGAATTTTCTAAAACTATTTAATGCATCATAGAGAATTAGAGTCAGTTTAACACCTTTTATGTCATTGTTTTTGACAGATTTAATTAAAAAATTATCTATTATGCCCATGATTATACCCCTCTATATAAAAGCTCACTATCATGGTACAATTTTAAACTATGATGATTTATTTTCTACTAATAGCAGCTCTCTATAACCACTTAACAAGTGGTGGCATTGACATCATAATTGCATCTGGATTGCCGTCAGTCATTAAACCAAACCTTGTGCCACGATCGTATAACAGATTGAATTCTACATATCTGCCACGTTTTATTAATTGATTTTCTCGTTGTTCTTTTGTCCAAGATTTTTGTATATGTTTACGTATGATGTGCAAATAAATTTCCAAAAAGGCTTCACCTACTGCTTTTGTGAACTCAAAATCGTTTTCCCAGTTGCCAGAACTCAGATTATCATAGAAAATACCACCAATACCACGCGGCTCTTTTCTGTGTTGTAAGAAAAAATAGTTGTCACATTGCTCTTTAAATTTTGGATAATATCCGGTGTCAAATCTATCACATGTCATTTTGATTGATTCATGGATATACTTGCAATCTTCTTCATTTTTATATATTGGCGTAAAATCCATTCCTCCACCAAACCATTGTTTTGAAGTATATATCAGCCTTGTGTTCATATGTGCTGCAGGGATAAGGGGCGATTGCATATGAGACACTAAAGATATACCGCTTGCCCAGAACTCTCCGTTACTTTCACTTGCACCAGGAATTTCATTAATGGCTGAATCTGCAAATTTTCCGTGTACTTTTGAAACGTTTACTCCAACTTTTTCAAAAACATTACCAAAAATAATTGTAGATTCACCACCTCCACCACCTGGGCGATCCCACTTTCTCTTTTCGATCTTTGGCTCTGCGGATGATTGTTTTTCAATTAATAAGAAAGATTCTATGATCTTATCTCTTAGTGCACAGAACCATTTAAATGCTTGTGTTTTTTGTTTTTCCATAATATCCTCTTGCTAGCTTATTAACATTGTTATATCTGATATTTAAGGAACTTAATTAGATTTGGATGGTAATTATCTATCAAAGACGTTAATAAATCTATAATAATTAAATCAATATAATAGAACATTTTCGTATGTACAACAATGCCAAGTAACAATAATGAATAAAAGATACATAGATAACAAAAAAGAGAACAGGGTTGACTTTATACTAAGAAATTATGGAATGTCAATTGTTGTGATGGCAGTTATTATGCTCTTACCTCCAGTAGCAATATCGATACTCTACTTTTTTGATATATATAGTCAGCATATTAATATAGAAATTAATTTATTAGTTAGCATTCTAACAACTATCTTTATGATGTATAATGTAAAACGCTACAGATACCTACTTAACACTATAGAATTTCAAAATGCAATATTTGCAAATGCACTAAATCATAATACAGAATTTTGCCTTATTTTACATAAAGATGAAGGTATTATTTATGCTGATGCAAGGTTCTACGAAAGGTTTAAAGATCATATAGATGATGACATTACGTTAGGCAAGATTCTTGAAATAGGAGATGTTTCAGAAGCAGACAAAAAAGTACTCTATCATGCACTAAAAAATAACTCTTCTGTACAGGTATGCATTTCCTTAAACAAGAAGAATAGAGTATTTAACTTTCTTTTGCTCTTTGAGCCGATACCAGATAATCCCCAAATTGCTATAAATAGTAATAAGATTTTAAATTTATCATTAGTGCCAATAGCAAGGCCAGATGGGTATTTTGTATTAAAAGCAACACAGATAAACAAGGAGCAGATATATGAAGAGTTAATAGAAAAACACAGCATAGGAACTTACATTGCAAATGCCAAAGGGGTGATTTTATCTGTAAATAAAAGATTTTTAGACATATTTGAACTAAAAAAACTGGAAAAAGGTAGCTCAATCAGTGATTTTATATCTCAATCTAAATATAACAATACAACAACCGATAATGAAATTTTGTTTTTTACTATAAGTGGTATTCCATTCAAGGCTTATATGAGCACTGCTATATTTTGTGATAAATACAACATACTGTAATTGCGATTGAATAATGGAGAGACATACTCCATTATTTTAGCACGAAGTAACAAATTCAATGAATTGGTTCTTCAAAAATAATTTAAACTTTTACAGTAGGAGTAGTCTCATGAAATATTATAGCGGGTTAGATATCTCACTCAAAGAAACTTTTATTAGTATCGTTGATGAGAAAGGAAAAATTGTTAAAGAAGAAGTTGTTGCAAGTGAGAGCAGTGCAATAGCTGAGTTTCTGCTTAGTCAAAGCAGAGAATACGAATCCATAGGAATAGAAAGTGGGCAATTGTCAATATCGATGTGCAAAGAGTTAAGGAGCTTTGGATTACCAGTA
>NZ_JAPQLE010000090.1:0-4526 GCF_028982185.1 Wolbachia endosymbiont of Drosophila baimaii
CGATTAGTAAAGATTGCTGATAGTTTGATAAGTTTACCTGAAAGCTCAATTAATGAGGCATGCGGAAGTTGGTCAGAAGCAAAAGCAGCATACCGTTTTTTTCAAAATGAGAATGTAAAAGAAAGTGATATTTTAGCTACACATATTAATAAGACGGTTGAGAGAACAAAAGCTCACAAGAGGGTTCTTGTCATTCAAGATACCAGTTACATTGTATATAATAACCATAAAAAAACAAGCGGATTAGCAAATTTGTCCAGTTATGATACTGCAAAAGGTGTTATAATGCATACAGCTCTTGCCGTTAGTATAGAAGGTTTGGTACTAGGGATACTAGATCAAAAAGTTTATTCAAGACCTGAAGAAACTGAGAACCTTAAAAAAAAGAGCGATCGCATTGAAGATAAAGAAAGCGTAAAGTGGTTGGAAACTTTAAGAAAAACAAATAATATTATTGATCCAACTCAAACTGAGACTATAACTGTATGCGATAGAGAAGCAGATATATATGACTTTTTTGAGCTTGCACATAATCTTAATTCGGCAGTGCTAGTTAGAGCATGCAGAGATAGAGCAGTAAATAGAAAATCTCGATATCCTGAAAAAGGTGAGCAGAAGTTATGGGCATTTATTAAATCCTCTCATTGTGCAGGTACGGTAGAAGTTGAAGTTCCTGTAAAAGATAATAAGCCAAAAAGAACAGCACGTTTGGAAGTTAGATTTGGAAAGTTTATGATGAATCCATCTAAGAATAATATTAGGCATAAGACGGAAGAACTACCTAAATTACCACTTTATGCAGTTTATGTTGTTGAGAAAACTCCCCTTCCCTTAAAAAAAAAACGCTAGAATGGATGCTATTAACGAATCTTTCAGTTAATACTTTCGATGAAGCTGTTGAAAAAATTAGTTGGTATTGCCTTAGATGGAAAATAGAGATATTACATAAAATTTTAAATCCGGTCTCAAAGTTGAAGAATGTAGGCTTGGAATAGCAGAAAGACTAATGAGATATCTAACAGTTGTGAGTATTATTGCTTGGAGGATCTTCTTTATTACATCAATTGCAAGAGCTAACCCAATATTACCATGTACTACCTTATTAGCTGAAGAAGAATGGAAAGTTTTATACGTTAAAGTACACAGAAAACCATGTCCAAGTGTAGTTCCCAACATAAAAGAAGCTGTTTCATGAACTTGGAGGCCATTTAGCAAGAAAAAATGACCCAGAACCAGGACCTTATGTTCTTTGGAAAGGATATAAACGTCTCTTTGATTTAGCAGAAGGATGGCGACTTGCTCACGAACCTCATATTTGTGGGTAATAGTAAGTTGTTAGCGGGATCTGGAGATACCGCGGCGGTATGACGTAGGGAAATCTTACTTATTATAGCTATAGTTCTACATGAATTACAAAAGTAACATTTACTAGATCTTAATATTTTAGATCTATATTTTAATAAATAATGAGCTGTAATTAGTATGAATAATCCATTTAAAAGTGAGAACTATAAAAAAAATCTCGATTCTCTGATCAAAGCTGTAAACCTAGGAAATGCAGAGAAACAATATAACAAAACGTTAAGGGATTTATCTCATGCATTAGAAGGTTTTACAGGTGAGGCAAAAGGTATAGCTGAGTTTGTTATATATACTGACTTGAACAATTATGTAGAACAGCCATTAGGTCTTTTTAAAACATTAATGAATAGAATTTTGGGAAAAAATTTTCCAACCAAGAACAGTAGTATAAGTAATTTTGTAAATGATGAGTTGTCAAGTTTCACTTTAGAAACAGCAGCTAAGTATACAAGAATTTTAAAAAAAATTGATCTCTTGGAACAATTAGAAAAAGATTTCAGAAAAAATAATATTTTAAAAGATTCTTTAAATTTAGAACAAAGTGAAAAGAGTCAAGGAAAAGATAGATCACACGAAGTGAGTTTGGAAGGTAGAAAGCAAAAGGAAGGTACTTTTGAGCTGCGAAAAGAAGAACAGCCGAAAGAAAAATTAGGTGGTAATCGCGTGAGGCAAATAAAGCGACCAACAACAGCACCTCCGGCTGCTCCAGATTCGAGGAAGGTACGCTTTAAATCAGAAATATCCTCAGATGGAGAAAGCAAGGCAAAGTCTACATCTTCTTTACTAAAAGGAGCTAATAGTTTTAGTATGCCTGATGCTAAGGAAAATCCTTCTGAGGATTCAGGCTATGAAAGTTCATTAGATCAGGGGTCTGAATATGAAGACATATCAAATTATCAAGAGAAAAAGCAAAAGGAAAATCCTTTATATGAGCAGAGAGAAGATTCAGGCTATGGAAGTTCATTCAATGAAGAGTCTGTATACAAAGAGATATCAAATTATCAAGAGAAGAAGAGTAAAATTTTAATAGAAAATTCGCAGAGTTCAAAATCGCCCAAAGAAGAGCCAATTTATGCAACAGTTCCTAAAGAACATATAGAAGCAAAAAGAGAACGTAAGCAGAAACAACAACCTCAATCCCTCGTATCACCAAAACCGCCGCAAGTGCCAAAAAAAATGTTTACTACTGGTCAAGAAGTTAGACAAGAATCGAAAGTGGTAATCAAAGATAAACCTGCAGTACCGCCAAAGCCTAAAAATCTAAGCCGTGCTAATCAAAAAGTAAGCACAGAGTCAAAAGTAGTAGGAGTAATTCTTAAAAAATCAGCTGAAAGAGTACCACTAAAATCTGAAAATCAAGACAATAGGAAATCAGCACAAAAAGCTGCTGGTAAGGCGATACCAAAAGTAGCAGCAGCTACTATGAAAGGAGGAGCTAATCGCGAGATGGGCAGTAAAGTAAAGGCATTAAAAGAAAAATTTGAGCAAAATCAAGCAAAAGGAAATGCTAATGTACAGCTTGCTGAAAGCAAAACCACTCCAGCAGCACAAGCGGATATCGGTGTGAAGAAAAAACAATCTCATTCATTTCTAACAGAGAATAAAAGATCTGCAACGAAACACGTAACAGCAAAATCTGATCCAAAATCTCATGTCAGCAAAAATTCCCTTCTCACGCATGCAAATGTAAAGGAAATGGTTGCACAAATTGAGAAAGGAAAAGGAGGAAGATAGTAACATTTGGGAAAAAACCATATGTGTCAAGTCAAGAGATTGTGAGCAAATTTAGGAAATTATAGCTAAACTGACTTAGATTTACCGACAATTTGAAAAACCGTCATTCCGCTAACTATAGTATTTTCAAAAGCGAATGATAAAGGTATAATATGTTTTTTTAAAGTAGGGAAAGCAATGGTATATAGTGTAGATTTAAGGGAAAAAGCAGTGTCTTTGGTAGAAAAAGGAAAGTCAAAGGTTGAAGTTGCAGAGGTTTTTGAGATAGGGGTAGCAACACTATATAGATGGCTAAAAAAGAAAGCTACTGGCCAAGGTCTCAAAGCGGTAAAAAGTGCTGGTTTTATTCGAAAAATAGATCCAGAAATACTCAAAGAATATGTCAAAAAACACCCAGATCACACACTAGCAGAAATGAAACAAAACCTTGGCTTTGGGATAAGTGCAATTTGGTATAGATTAAGACAGCTAAAAATAACCTTTAAAAAAAGTCACATTCTATCAAGAGCGCAATCAAGAAGATAGGCAGCAATTTATCGATAAAGTCTCAAAAATAGACCACTGTAGCATTTTATATATAGATGAAGCAGGAGTTGATAATAGACTATACCGAGAATATGCACGAGCTCCAAGAGGAGAAAAAATATATGCTGATGTTCCAGGAAAAAAGCGGGAAAGAGTGAGTATAATAGGTGGATGAGAAGTTTATTGCACCAGTGACCTTCACAGGAGGGCATAATAAAGATATATTTAATGTATGGTTAGAGCGAAGATTACTTCCACAATTACAGCGTGATACAACCATAGTTATGGATAATGCTACATTCCATAAAACTCCCAAAACAAAGTCATTAATAGAGTCTTTTGGCTGTCATTTGCTTTATCTTCCAACATATTCACCTGATCTAAATCCGATAGAGCATTGTTGGCACACCATCAAAAGTCGCCTCAGACCTCTAATGCATCAATGTACAGACTTACACCTTTTAGTTGGTAATACCATTTTAGACGTTTATCATTCGTTTTAGAGAATACTATAGTTGAAATAGCGCAGTTACTCACCCCATAAATTTGGTGCTCTCTTTCAATCAAAGGTGTCTTGCTGCTTGAAATGGTTTCTTTGTAAAAATTTGGCTTATCTTTATATCATCTCATTCAAACACCATTAACATAACTTATGCCTTTTTTGGATGTAGAAATTTTCTAGGAATTGTCTTTTTGAATTCTATGGTATTTTGTTTAACATTGAAACAAGAGGCCAGTGTCACGCACTGGCATGACACCCATTTGTTCCTATAGTTGTCTTTTCTCGTCTACCTTATTTTGCCACTCTGCTGAACAGATATAGCACTTCTCATAATAGTCCAAAAAAGGTAAGATATGGATTTATAGTAGTGATGGTAAGCATGCCAGCAGCATATAGTTATGAC
>NZ_JAPQLE010000091.1:0-13499 GCF_028982185.1 Wolbachia endosymbiont of Drosophila baimaii
TCATAACTATATGCTGCTGGCACTCAACCTCCTTATCATCGTCTATCCTTATCTTATCACATCCGGACTTCTATGAAAAGAGCTATAACTAACTATTAATGTTCTATAATATACATATTTCCAAACTATGTCAATTATTTCATAAATATCTTTGGTAAAAATTATTTCTGTTATGACTAGCATGATAAGTGTATGAAGCGACTAAAATTGTCATTACAGCGCTTAGTGTACGACAGTGCTCCAACATTTAGGGTTGCAGTTTTCATGGCAGATCTGAGTAGCTGACCCATCTAAGAGGTGTCATTCAAGTAGCTGACACTGGAATGGCTTTGTTGCATCGCACCTTATACGGTAGTAATTTACAATAAATTCATGTAGCCATTTCGAATTTAGTCATTTCAGTGTTGGCTACTTGGATGACACCACCTGCTATGCTGCAAATTGCAACGTTCGTACACTAAAGTATAGTGTGTTACTAACGAAGGCAAACAAATATCTGCTTTATGAAAACGTTAATATTTTTCATTGAAATAATACATAAATACTAGAAAAACCTTGGCAGGTTATTCGCGTTTGATTATCATAGAGAATTGTATAAACTAATAAATGATCTATGGCAAGTAACCCAGAAGAAAGAAATAGTGATAAACAAAAAGCGCTAGATAACGCAATAAGCCAGATTGAAAAAGCATTCGGTAAAGGTGCAATAATGAAGTTGAAGCAAAACCCTGTAGAAAAAATAGACACAATATCCACAGGATCAATTGCGCTTGATTCGGCTCTAGGTGTTGGAGGTCTGCCAAAAGGGCGTATAATTGAAATATTTGGCCCCGAGAGTTCTGGTAAAACCACTCTTGCCTTGCACGTGATTGCTGAAGCACAAAAAAAAGGAGGATCATGCGCATTTATCGATGCAGAACATGCATTGGATGTCTTATATGCTCGTAAACTTGGGGTAAGCACTGATGATTTAGTGATTTCACAACCAGACACTGGAGAGCAGGCGTTGCATATTGTTGAGTATTTAGTGTGTTCTGGTGCGGTTGATGTGATAGTTATTGACTCTGTCGCAGCATTAACTCCAAGAGCTGAAATTGAAGGTGATATGGGTGATCAACATATGGGGCTGCAAGCAAGGCTTCTAAGTCATGGGCTACGGAAACTAACCTCTGCCGTTTCAAAAGCGAACTGTATATTGATATTTATTAATCAAATTCGTATGAAAATAGGAGTAGTGTATGGAAATCCTGAAACTACCACGGGTGGAAATGCATTAAAATTCTATACTTCTGTAAGGCTTGATATAAGAAAAGTTGGTGTAATAAAAGACAAAGAAAATATTACAGGTAATGAAACAAGAGTTAAAGTTGTAAAAAATAAAGTTGCTCCTCCATTTAGAGAAGCGAAATTTGATATAATGTACAATGAAGGTATATCAAAACTCGGAGAAATAATAGATATGGGAGCAAAGCTTGGTGTGCTTGAAAAAGCAGGCGCTTACTATTCATATAACAACACACGTCTTGGGCAAGGAAGAGAGAATGTAAAAACTTACCTAAAAACAAACAAAGAAGTCGCAAATGAAATAGAAACGAAAATCAGAGATTTACTCAGAAATCATGATAATTCTATCATAATAGACGAGGATAGTGAGCAACTTTTAGAAGAATCAGTTTTCTGATCTAAACTTAGGCATTAGATTTTGTGTTGGGCGGGTTGTTACAGTATGACGGTGATTCTATGTGCTAATATAACAATCTGTAATGTTACCTTGTATCAAAAAGACTTTGCTGAAGCAGTTAAAAAAAGCTTTTCATGAGAAATTATAAATGATAAATTGTTAACAATAGGTTATTGTTAATAAGATTATGTGTTTTGGTTTACCTAATATAAACAGGGAAGGTTATTCATTTATAGTAGTTTCCTTTATAGTAACGTGTATAGCATTCTCTATATCTTGGGGGTTTGGCGTTACGTGCTTGTTTCCGACATTATTGTGTACTTATTTCTTTCGTGATCCAGCAAGAGCCGTGCCAAACAATAAGAATCTTATATTAAGTCCTGCTGATGGTGTGATTTCAAAAATTGAAGAAGTTAATTATCCTTTATCAGCAGAAAACGGAGAGGAGAAGAAGTTTACGCTTGTTAGCATATTTTTAAGTGTTTTGAACGTCCATGTGAACCGTATACCAATATCTGGTACGATAAAGGAAATGAGTTATAAAAAAGGCAAGTTTGTATCCGCAATGAGTAATAGGTCTAGTAGTGAAAATGAAAAGCAGGTTATTGTAATTGAATACGAAAAGGGGAAAGAAATTATTGTGGAGCAAATAGCTGGATTAATTGCACGTCGTATCGTTTGTAATTTAGGAATATCCCAGAACGTAAAAGCAGGTGAAAGGTTTGGAATTATAAGGTTTGGCAGTAGAGTGAATATCTATGTTCCTGCTGATACAGAAGTCAGAGTTTCAGAAGGGCAAACTGTTATTGGTGGTGAAACAATTATAGCAAACTTAAATAAGGAAAACGTTCAAGAGAAGCTTACTTTTGACGTTATATGAATAACGATGGAAGTAACAGTAGATTCTTACCTATTACTAAATTATTCCCAAACTTTATAACTTTATTGGGTTTATGTTCTGGTCTCACTTCACTTAAATTTACATTTAATGAACAATGGGAATTCTCAGTAATTTTTATCATCATTGCAGCAATAATAGATGGAATGGATGGCAGAATAGCTAGAATTCTAAAATCAACTAGCGATTTTGGAGCCCAGCTTGATTCTTTTGCAGATTTTCTAAATTTTGGTGCAGCGCCTGCATTTCTTTTGTATTTTTGGAAGCTAAACGAAATCAAAGTCATAGGTTGGATTTTAGTAATGATATACGTAATCTGCATATCAATAAGACTTGCAAGATTTAATGTTTCGCTACACTCAGAACAACCATACTGGGAAAAATTTTTCTTTTCTGGTGTTCCAGCTCCAGTGTGTGCTTTACTTTCTTTGTTACCAATAATTATTACCTTTCAATCTCATGAGAGTGAATACTTACTTCTCATAGAGCGATTTTTTAACACAAGAAGCGTAGCTTGTTACTTTCTGGCCATTTCATTTTTTTCGATAAGTCACATTCCAACTTTCTCTGCAAAATATATTTATATTCCCAAAAGCCTATCCTATATATTTGTGTCATTTTTTGGAGTACTTATTGTATTTTTCATCAGTAAGCCCTGGATGACTCTACCAATTTTAGGTATAGTGTATACACTTACTATTCCAATAAGCATCGGGTTTTACATATATTTTACATATAAAACTCGTTAGCTAACAAAAAATAGAAAACTGCATGATTTTGAAGATAAGTGAACTATTAAATTCATTTCTGTATATAAAGATATTCAACATTCCATTTATAATTATTTGGGTAATTGCAACTGGAATCTTTTGTACTGCCCAGTTCAAATTCATTAACTTTAGGTTACTTAAATATGGAATACAGACGCTATTCAATCTAAAGTGTAATAACAGCAACAATGGCATAATCACTCATATTCAAGCGTTTGCAACAGTAATTTCAGGAACAGTTGGTCTTGGAACAATATCAGGAGTTGCAATAGCTATCACAATAGGGAGCCCAAGTGCAGTTTTTTGGATGGTAATTACCGGAATACTTGGTATGTCGATAAAGTTTGCCGAGGTGGTGCTTGCATCTACTTATCGCTCTGAAAATACAACTGGCGGGGCTTTTTATTACATGAAGTACGGGCTTGCAAAAATTGGATTTGCAAAAACTGGTAGATTTCTTGCCTTCACTTATGCGATTATGCTACTTATTGCAATGATTTTGGGCGGTATACCATTTCAAGCAAATCAAATAGCAGCACTATCAAATAACCTCCTAGAATACAACGCATCCATTATTATATCCCTGCTTGTCTTTATTGTAATATTGGGAGGAATAAAGCGCATTGCTTTCGTTTCAACGAGCTTAGCACCAATTATGATAGTGCTATATGTGGGTATGTGTATATATTTAATTTATGTAAACGGAAGTAATTTGCTGAATGCTCTATCCATAATATTCCAAGATATCTTCAATAAATCAGCTATAGGAAGCGGAGTATTGAGCGGATTAATAGCCGGAGTGAGAAGATCAGTGTTTGCTAACGAAGCAGGTACCGGAACAGCAGCTATAGCACATTCATCTGTAAAAGAAGAAGATCCAATTAAAGTTGGGTGCGTTGCAATGATTGCACCACTTATAGACACAATATTAATCTCATTTTTGACTGGTATTGTGATAATTATCACTGGTATGCATAGCACTGATAACGTGGGTGATATTACACTAATTAGTTCGATATTTTCAACAGCTTTGCCCTTGTTCAGCAAGTTAGTTTTTCCGCTAATGATGTTTTCCTTTGCATTTTCCACAATAATAGCTTATTGTTACTACTGTGAAGTTGCTTTGCTGTATTTATTTGGTAGTAAAAAAATACTGATATCGTTCCAAATTCTTATAGTGGTTTCAGTGTATATCAGCTGTATGTCAAAGAATATAGAATTTATATCTTATCTAGGTGACAGTTTGTTTATGTGCCTTATGATTCCAAATGCTGTTGCAATATATCTACTAAGAAGGGAAGTTTTGAATACAATAGATTCTTATTACAATTCTAAAGGGTATTAACATGATTTATAGATTGCTTTGTATGGTGTTATTTTGCCTATTGTTTAATGATGCGTATGCTGCTTCAGGTTTTTACGAAAGTTATGACGCTGTGTTGAACGGAATAAATAATTTCATGAATGAAGTACTGTTTTTCAAGATCCTTTACGTGCCATTTATAATCCTTCTACTAGTTTTTGGTTATGTGTTTCTAACATTACGGTTTGGATTTCTCAACATAAGAATGTTTAAGCATGCATTTGCTATTTTATGTGGAAAATATGACACGAATCACCATGATGGTCATATTACGCATTTTCAGGCATTTATGACTGCACTTTCAAGCACAGTAGGTCTTGGAACTGTTGCTGGAGTCGCAATTGCAGTTTCAATGGGAGGGCCAGGAGCGGTGCCTTGGATGATGATTACAGGTTTTTTTGGTATGTCAGCAAAATTTGCTGAGGTAACGTTGGCGTTTAGACATAGAACAGAAGATCAGGACCAATTGTTTAGTGGTCCCTTTCAGTATATAAGGAATGGTCTGGAGGAATTTGGATTTAAAAAACTTGGTATTGTGCTGGCTGCCATGTATGCAGTATTCTTTGTATTATCAGGTCTTGGTGGAAGTGTAGCGTTTCAAACCAATCAAATGGTTTCAATATTATCTGGCTATTCAAGTTGGGTAGATGGTCACTCTTGGTTTCTTTCTTCCATAATCTCTGCGCTGCTTGCTCTAGTGATTATTGGCGGAATTAAAAGGATAGCTAGAGTATCTTCTGCACTAGTGCCTATTATGTCACTTATATATATCTTTAGTTGTATTATTATTATTGCATTTAATATTCATAACCTTGGTTATACGTTAAAAATATTATTTTCCACTATGATAGATTTCAATGCTGTTGGTGGAGGGATGGTAGGAGCATTTGTTGCTGGAATTCAAAGGGCAATCTTTGCCAGCGAAGCGGGTGTTGGTTCTGCTTCAATTACTCATGCAACAACTAAAGATGAAGAACCAGTAAGAACTGGGCTTGTTGCTATGATAGAACCATGCTTTGACACAATGTTAATTTGCTGTTTAACAGGAATAACAATAGTAATAACAGGTGCATACCAGACTAGTGTTGGTGAAGGGATATTAATTACTCAAAAGGCATTTGAGACAGTTTCTCCGTGGTTTCCTATACTTTTAACCATAGCTGCACCTTTGTTTGCATTTTCTTCGGTAATTTCATTTGTATATTGTTGTGAAATGGGGTGGTTATATTTGTTTGGTGCAAAAAGTATAGTGATATATCGCATAGCGGTAATAATTGTGGCGTTTTTCTCTGGCCTTTCTAAAGACATAATGGCTATTGCTAATATTGGCGGAACTTTATTCTCTTGTTTAGCTCTTATCAACATGACAGCGCTTATACTGTTTAGTAATCAGATTAACGAGGAAGTTCAGTGCTACCTAAAAAGGCTGAGGAATAATAAAATCAATTAAATTTTGGCATATGCGGAGAGGTATAGCTATAATAAGTAAGATTTCCCTACGTCATACCGCGAATAAATCGCGGTATCTCAGCATAGATCCCGCTAACAAGCAGCGGGATGACGAAATTTTGCGATTATTAATCAGTAAATTTTACCTGTGTTAGTTATAGTCCTTACACTATCCTACATACTCGGTTCAATACCGTTTAGCTTAATTATTACAAGAATAAAAGGGATAAACTTAAGAGAAGTAGGTTCAGGAAACATTGGTGCTACAAACGTTGCAAGGACGGGAAATAAATTTCTTGCTGCTTTGGCATTATTTCTGGATTCCTTTAAGGGATTTATTGCCGTTTATATAGCACAACAATTTTGTGATAATAACGATTTTTATATATATGTATCTGCAATTTTAGCAGTTTTAGGACACATGTTTCCTATTTGGCTAAAATTCAGTGGAGGAAAGGGCGTTGCAACCACTCTAGGGATACTGATAGCATTTAACATCGATATTACTTTAGTATTCGTAATAATTTGGATAATAGTCTTTCTTGCCTTTAGATACTCTTCCCTTGCTTCACTCAGTGCTACTTCAACGGCTGTAGCATGGTCCTTTTTTTTTCAGAGGAATTTGTTCTTAACATTACTAATTATAGGAGCACTGGTCTTCCTAAAACACCACAGAAATATTGTGAATCTTCTGCAAGGTAAAGAGTATAAATTTTATAGATAATGTACTGCCAAATTATTGACACTTAAACTACGAGACAAATTGCTTGACGGTATGATTTTGTCCTCTTTGTTTAAGTCTATGATTTTTGCTTTTGTTATATTCTCCACTTCTTGAGGTGTTAAAAGACCATCTTCAATGAATTCCTTTTTTGTTTCTCTTATTTTTTCATAAAGTTGAGTAACGTGATCTTTATTTCCTTCATATACACTTTCAATTTCTAACTCTAGCTTATGTGAAGCTCCTTTTTTTAACATTTCATCCATTGCTGCTTTTGTTACTTTTAACCTTTCTTGCAAAATTTTCTTTATTTTTTCCTTATCATTTTCGTTATTTTTACTGAGTTCTACATATACCCTATAACATCTTTTTTCTCTTGGGAGCATTCTTAACCCATCTAACATGCTAATTATCTGACCTTCAATAGTCTTCTTAGCCTTTAATTTAAATTCTGCTACTTCTTCTTCTATTATCTTATTAGCTATTCTCTTAGCTCCATCCAAAGATGAATCCTTGAGAGAAAAATCTGTCTCGAGTAGATCTCGATTTAATAGCTCTAAGAATACTTTTTTTCCGATGTTTTCGAGTAAACTTTCTTGGTCATCTAAATCATGCTCCTGCAGTTTATTTCTCATGTGCTGAACCAGCTCACAACATTGTAATTTATTTAACTTTATAGAGCTAATATTTTTCATTAACGTCAGCACAACTTGTTCACTATATTGAGAAGTAATACTCAATAATTTTCTCATTAAAGGAATACTTACTTCTGAAATAAAATCATCAACTATTTTTTGACTTTCATCGTCTTCATAACCATTTTGAACGTCATACCAAGCCTTAAGAATTTCTTTATTGTTTTTCTTGTTTTTTAACCTGTCTAACATAAACTCACGTGCTTCATTTTGTGCTTCTGAGAGCAACATTTCCCTTGGGGGAGTAAATCTAATTTCTGGATCAGAATGAATACCCTCTAGCGTGCTTAACATTCTATAGATAATACCGGTGAAGCAAGTGTTAGGAATTCGCTCTTTTCTAGAGAAAGTTTGGCTATCAATTAAATTAGAAATCAATGCATCCTTTTTACTCTTAACGGCTTCTCCGTCTCCATCATTGCAAGCCCTTAAAACTAAAAGCAGAACCTGCCCACCTGTAAAGCCGGAGCTATGCTTTTGATCATCTTTGCAAAAGTCATCTAAAAATACAATTACTCTTCCTTTATCCTCATCACTAAACTCATATGAATTGTTTATATATCCAATGAATTGAATATATTCATCATTTTTGATTACGTCTTCAGGTACTTGTTCACTATACTTACCTTTTAATTTATCAATATTTTTAATGATATCATCATTTAATTGATGGGGCAGTAAATGTTCAAGCTTAACATCAAAACTATTAACCATACCACGTAAATTCTCTTTTATACCTTCCAAAAAGAAATTTATAGAAGCTTTAAGCAGCGTAAATGGGTTAAAATCTTTTGGCCTTAGTTCACTCTGCAATAAAATTAATAGCATTGTAAGTGGTATAGTTCCCAGTAACGAAATTAGTAAGAAAGTGGAGGTGAAAGTCAGATATGTTATGAAAGCAGAAAACAAGAGGAAGGCTGCTACCTTGATTGTATTGTTCTTAAAAAATATTTCCCAATATTCCCTTTTGCTCATTTTTTGCTGTTTTGCCGTTTTTATTTCTTTGTAGATATAGAGAGTTTTAATTTCAGACCTGAAGAATATAGTACCAAGAGAAAAAAGAACATTAACGGGATTAGTGATAATGCTTAAAGAAACAAAAGTTGCAAAATAACTAACAAACTTTAGCTTGCTAGATTCCTTTGAAGGAAATTGTATTTGAGAAATGCCTACCATAGCCTACCTTTGACATCATTACACTCTAGTAATAGCATAATAATTTAAAACGTCAATGTTTAAGTATTTTATTATCCGCACACTCATCGTATTCGATCTCGACTGTAGAGTGTGCTATCTCGAACCTATTTAGTAGTATTTTTTTTATCTCATACAAAATATCAGTGTGTTGTGCATCTTGCTTTACTTTGGCATGCATGGTAATTATAAAATAATTATCAGACAGTGACCATGCATGTATGTGGTGCACATCTATCACTTCAGGTAATTCTGATGTGATCTTACTTTTTATTTCCTCAGTAGATATCCCTTCAGGTGTACCTTCAAGAAGTATGTGGCAAGAATTCTCTAGAATTTTGTAGCCACTATTCAAAATGATTACACTGACAAATACCGATAAAATCGGATCCACCATTTGCCATCCAGTAAACATGATAATTATGGATGCAAGTATAGCAGCTACAGAACCTAAAATATCTCCTATAACGTGTAGTACAGCACTTTTTATGTTTATATTGCTCTCGCATTTACTATGCAATATAAAAAAGACTATGATATTAGAGATCAGGCCAAGTGTAGCAATTACTAACATTACTTTCCACTCAACATTTACCGGAAAAATAAATCTTTTTATTGACTCAATTATAATGATTACTGCAATGAAGAATAAAGTTAAACCATTAACAAATGCTGCAATTATCTGCAACCGATGATACCCGTATGATCTCTGCAAATCGGATTTCTTAGCTGAAAACCTATGTGCTAACCAACTTAAAACCAAGGCAAAAAGGTCAGTGAGCATATGCCCTGCATCTGATAATAGAGCAAGCGAATGTGAAATTATTCCACCTACTATTTCCATAAACATTGTTATCGCAACTATTATTATGGAATAGATTAAGCGCTTGGACTGCGCTGCTGAGTGTTTACCGTTATGCACTGCTGTCATATAAAATCTTTTCATAAACAAAAACGTGGGTAACACTGGGTTCGAACCAGCGACCGCTTGCACGTCAAGCAAGTGCTCTACCAACTGAGCTAATTACCCATCGTGGTTTTAGTATAGTGCTTTGGTGGAATGAAAGTCAATAAATCACTTTGCTTTTGTCCTTGTCCAATGTGATTCCGGAATATAGCTGTATAGAATTTCAGCCATATTCTAAATTTTACATATTAAGTTAACTATCTATACTTTATTTATTAAGATATAAATTATATTAATACAGGGATTTACGTTTTTTTTAGGGAAATTACTTTATGCTTGATATTGAAAGATCAGCAAATTAGAGGTTAAAATTATGACAATTAGTCAACAAGTAAATAAAAATATAACTAAAGCAGAATATTTCAACAATAACGGCAAAGGGTTTAATTCGCCACATGTTATAGAAGTTGAAGATTTAAATATTAAAGTAGAGGTTTATTCTCACAATTTAAGAGCAAGTAAAGTTGCTAACATTGAAAGTGAGATAAGAGAAACAGCTACTAATTTTAAAAACGCATTCGAGTTAGAACGCGGCAGTTCAGAACAAACATTTAAAATTTACATGTTTGATGACAAGGATGATTACACTCACCTTGGCGGAAGCGAGCGTTTCGGTTCTTACCTTGGAGACGAAGGTGGTAAATGTTACTACAAAGGGAAAGCTGACGTTTTTGCTGAAATGTACGTCTACCAGCAAGGTGGCGTTCATAACCTTCAGCATGAATTTGCACATGGTTTAACTTACTTGGCTACAGGAGGCAAATCTTTACCTACAGTATTAATGGAAGGAATTGCAGACTACTTTGAGCATCATTCAGATCATAAATTCAATTCTCAAGGATCAAGTATCGACAAAACTGAAGCTGCAAATTTGGATTTAGATAAAATTTTAAGTTTAGAATACTCAAAGGACAGCGAAGCAAATAGCTTGGTTTATAAAACAGGTCATGCGTTGATAATGTACTTACAGGAAAAAGATCCTAGTTTATTAAGAGACTACCTAGATGCTTTACGTCAAGGTAACTCAGATGAGTCAAAAAGTTTCTTGAAAGACATAAAAGGACACGATACTGACTTCAAAAGTTGGCTTGCTGAGAATGATACAGAAACTGCAATGGAACATCTCAACGCTTTGCAAGTTACAAAAGGAGATTTCATAGCAATTGGTCAAGAAATAGTGGGTGGAGAAATTAAAAACGTATCCTACTATAAAGCAAATATAGAAAAAATGGATGGAGAAAACGTTGGAAGTTTTTCTCCTGTAGAACACGTTGCATTTTATGATGTTGCTCGTGCTATAAATAGGGCAACAAATGATACACTTGATATATCAAAGGAATATCATTTCCTCAAGGTAGTAAAAACTTCCGATGGACAGGATAAACTAACTTACTCTGACCAACAAGGTAATGAATATCGAAACAGTCAAGAGTATAAAAATCAGGCTTTAAGGATATTATCAAAATATGATACAGAAATTAAGAATCAGGTAGATGAATTTGATAATTTGAATAAAGAACGTGGTGAAATGTATCAAAAATATCATAAAGGAGAGATTACTATTGAAGAGTTACGTAATGAGGAAAATACAAAATACAGACCAGCATTTTTAAAGTTTGATCAACTAAAAAACAAAGCTGTTGATAAGATTGAAAATAATTCCCAAGCAGCAAAAATATTAGATGGGCTGGTCAATATCGATCCAAACTTAATCAGAGGTACTCATATTGATCTACAAGAAGGTAAGATTTTTTCTATGCAAGCTCATGGTCAAGGAGATATGGGTGCACTGTCTATATATGACGGAAATACAAAGCTTGGAGAATTATTGAGCGAATCAGGATTTTTTAAGCAAGTTGAAGGCCAAACTAAAGAAACTTTCGTTTTTGAGGATATATTACACAACTTAAGTGTTTCATACGAAGGTGGTGCTTACATGGCAGTTACAAAAGAAAACGGTCATTATAAAGCTTCCCTAATAGATGGCAGAACAGTTGAACGTGATGAATACTTTGATGAGGCGCATTTACATGAAAATGAATTGTTGCATCCTAGCACTGGACACATCCAAAAAGATTTAGATTCTCTGCTCCTTAGAGGTACCAAAATTTTGAATCATCAGGATTCAGAGCATGCCCAATATTCTGATGAGCAAAAGGCAAATGGAGTAATCGTAGAAAAAGGAAAACTACTGGATAATAAGGGAACAGATAGGACAGACGACGATGTACACGAAGCGGTTGTAAAACAAGGAGGCGAAAATTTACATACATTCAAAAATATGGGCTTTTATATTACCGAAAAAGGTGATCTATTTATTCATGACCATGGAGCAAATGTAAGGTTTCAACTACCACAAAGTATTACTCATCTAAAATTAGTGGAAAAAGACGGAACATATAAGCTTGTTCCGGTGACGAAAGATGGAAATGAACATCCAATAGGTATGCCAAATATATCAGATGAATATAGATACATAGATCCAATATTTGCACATGAATATGAAAAGAGAGATTATTCCCATAAACATGTAAATGTGGGCCTTATAAACTTAGAGAAATATGGCTCTGGCAAACTTTTTGCTATAAAGTACGACCCAAATGATTATCACATACAAAGAAACTCCAGCGGTGAAATAGTTAGAATAAAAGATCAAACATATTTCACTAAAGTAAAATTGTTTGATGGTGATGAAGAAATTGGAATGTTGTCTAATAACTTTCACAATTTCAAAGGGAAAATATTCTTTTCTGCTGACTACAACTACAGTTATAACGATTTCCTAGCATCTGTTTCTCCTCAAGTTGAAATTGAAGATATGGGAAATGGAAGTAAAAAAATAACTTTTGATCAAGGCAGTGGCGATATCGGTGATACTAATAGAGGCTACACGGACTATCAGAGAATATTTACAAAAGAGAAACAAACCGAAAGTCCAAAAGGGCAAGTAAGTGAAACTAAGACAGAAGTTCATAGTACTACTAATGTTGTTGCACAAGCTGCTGAAGAGAAAACTGCATCAAACGACAATAGTGAAATGCAGTCTGATCAGCCACAAATTCCAACAAGGGCAAAAAGGTCAGCTTCAGTGGAGGAGAAAGAGCAAGAACAGGTAGTATTAAAAGACACAATTCTCAAAATAGAAAAGAGCTACGAGCAGGACTCAGAAGGGAAACATAAGGCAAATGTAACGATAAATTATAATGATGTGAAAGCCTTGTATGATAGAGCGGAAGGAGCAGAAAAGCAATCTGTGTTAGATTTTTGGAACAAACTGCACACATCAGATTATAAGGTTGGTGCTTTGCCGGAAGACAAATACTATTTTGAAAAAGGCAAATTCGTAATCCACGATAGTGGCACAAAGAAGCTTATAGTGTTACCTGAAGATAAGGTGTCCATCAAGATAATGAAGGATGGTGATAGTTATAGTTTAGCTATATCAAGTGATAATGGCAAAGTATAGCATTTCTCATAATAGTCCGAACAGGTCATAGGAAGGCAGAATCAACAGCACGACGAAAGGATTCGAATAGAGGAATGTTTTTCCTGGCTCTGTTTTTTATAGCAAACCAATGATGCTCAATTTTGTTGAAATCTGGAGAATAAGGCGGCAGATACAAAATTTCTGCACCAACCCCTTTAGCAAGCTTTATCAGACTTATGAAAAGTAGCATTGTCAAGAATGACAGTCTGTCCAGGTTCCAAGATCGGTGTCAAAAATTGCTCAAACCATCCATTAAAAACATCCATATTACAGT
>NZ_JAPQLE010000092.1:0-2938 GCF_028982185.1 Wolbachia endosymbiont of Drosophila baimaii
TACTATATGCAGATAGGGCATATGACAGAGAAAAGCTCTATAAGCTGTGTAATCAATATGGTATAAAAACGAAAATTCCTCCGAAAAACAACGCAGCAGAGCATCCAAAGTTAGACTATATGGCTGAGAGAAATTCTGCAGTCAAGCTCATAAGGTCATATGATGAAGATGGTATAAAGAAGTGGAAAAAAGAGATGAGTTATGGAAAAAGATCTTATATAGAAAGTTTTTTCTCGCGACTGAAACAAACATTCTGGTTTAGTTTTAGGAATAAATCTGAGACAAATAGAGAGAAGGAACTACTTGTTAAATGCTATTTGCTCAATAAGTTCACTGATATTGGTATGGCTAAATTTGAGATAGCTTCATAAATTTATTGTGCGTTACCTACTATCCGAAGAGCGATGCAACAAAGCCATCCCAGTGTCAGCTACTCGGATGACAAAAAAAGGAGCACTGGGATGACAGGAGAGGGAGGCTACTTGGATGACATCATAGGGGCACTGGGATGACACCATTCTTTTTCCTGGATCCAAATAGTCAAGGCACTGGAATGACAAAAAAAGGAGGCACTGGAACGACAAAGTGGAGTGTCTGCCTCTGTCATCCTATGATAGCTAAAAAGACCTGGTCACGCGCTGGAATGACACCGAAGGGGCTACTGCCCTCTTGGATGGAGACCAGTGTCAGCTACTTAGATGATACCTTTTTTCTACTTAGTTTAGGTTATGCAGAAGTCTAATACAATTATAGAACAAGCTTAAAAATTCTGGTAAAGTAGTTTTATTTACAAAGAAAGAATATGCTACTTGAAATTGAAAAGCGCAGCATAACAAATGCATTGTGGAAGTTGCAAGAAGCAGATCAAAGGCAAATCTTAACTCTTACACAGAGATTTGAGTTACCAGAAATATTAGCAAGAATATTGGTTACTCGTGGTGTTAACATAGAAAATGCAAGCGACTTCTTATATCCACTAATCAGATCGCTATTACCAGATCCCTTTCACCTTCTTGATATGGATAAAGCTGTTTCTCGTATAATATGGGCAATAAAAAATGATGAAAACCTTGCAATATTTGGTGACTATGATGTTGATGGTGCAACGTCGTCAGCATTGATTAACAGGTACCTGAGAGCAATCGATATACACTCTATAATCTACATTCCAGATCGTGTTGATGAGGGTTATGGATTAAACACAGATGCTTTATTACAACTTAAAAAGAATGGAATTGATTTATGTATTTCCGTTGATTGTGGTACGCTTGCATATCAACCAATAGAAGATGCAAAGGCTTTTGGTCTTGATATTATAGTTGTTGACCATCACCTTGGTACGGAAAAATTACCAAGCGCCG
This sequence comes from Wolbachia endosymbiont of Drosophila baimaii, assembly GCF_028982185.1. NCBI lineage: Bacteria > Pseudomonadati > Pseudomonadota > Alphaproteobacteria > Rickettsiales > Anaplasmataceae > Wolbachia > Wolbachia endosymbiont of Drosophila baimaii. The sequence continues at coordinate 1,362 of NZ_JAPQLE010000092.1, forward strand.
TAGCAGTTGTGAATCCAAACCGCCTTGATGAGAGCTCTCCTTATAATAACCTAGCAGCAGTTGGAGTGTCATTTCTGCTAATTGTTGCTCTTAATAAAAGCCTACGTGAGCAAGGATTTTTTACCAACAAAAAAGAACCAGATTTATTTGATCTGTTGGATTTGGTTGCCCTGGGAACTGTCTGTGATGTTATGCAGATCACAGGCCTCAATAGAGCACTTGTCTCACAAGGATTAAAAGTTATGTCAACAAGAAAAAACGTTGGCTTGCGTGTTTTATTTGATGCTTTGGGAATCCTTGAAAAACCAAGTGTTTCTCGATTAGGGTTTAGTATTGGGCCATGCATAAATGCTGGAGGAAGAATTGGAGAAGCATCGCTTGGTGCAAGGTTGCTTTCCACCGATGATGATGAAGAGGCACATTCAATCGCGCTAAAATTAATAGATTTGAATAATGCAAGAAAAGTGTTAGAAAATGAGGCTCTCTTGGAAGCTACAGCACAAGCGGAAAAGTCTGCCCAATCAAGTGCGAATTTTATAATGATAAGTGGCAATTGGCACCAGGGAATAATTGGTATAATTGCATCAAGGCTAAAGGAGCAGTTTCACTTGCCAACAGTAGTGATATCTTTAAATAATGGAATGGGAAAAGCAAGCTGTAGATCAATTTTGGGAGTTGATATCGGTGCTGCAGTCCTTTCCGCAAAGTTTATAAATTTGATTATTGAAGGTGGTGGCCATAGTATGGCGGCAGGATTTTCAATTAAAGAAGACAAAATAAATGATTTGCATGATTTTTTTACTGAAAGATTTTCAAATTCTATAAATGAGAAAACTTTAAAAGCTGATAGTATAGTAACTGCTAAAGCAATAAATTTGTCTTTATGGAATCAATTGCAACGCTTGGGACCATTTGGAGTTGGAAATCCTGAACCAAGGTTTATTATCCAAGGAGCAAAGATAAGAAAGCCTGAAGTTATAGGAGTTGACCATATAAAATGTTTTATTGCTGATGATAATGTTATGGTAAGAGCTATTGCATTTCGTTCTGCAAATACTCATCTTGGCTCTGCTATCATGCAGGGTAATGTTAAAGCTATTTTGGGTAAAATCTCTATGAATTACTGGAATGGCAATGAATTTGTACAATTTTTAATAGAAGATGTATTGACCATTAGTTGAGTGTATCTGTTCAGCAGAGTGGCAAAATAGGTAGACAAGATAAACCAAAAAATCAAGAAGAAGTGAGTGTGCACTTGTCCGTAAAGTCTTTCCATTTCTCCCATTTCTTCGATTATTCTCTTCACTTTCAGCTAATAAGTGATTTTCTATTTCACCTTCCAAACTTGCCTCCAGCAGCTTTTTTATAAATGGTGTAAATGCTCCATCCCTTCCTGTTAATGGTCTGCCTTCCCTTATTGATGACAGTATATTTGCTTCCAGTTCTTTGTAATCTACCAAACCGGTAGTTCTGTTTACTACTTTCTGACTCATTGTCAAACCTCCATTTTTTTATATCAATTTATTACTTTTTTTTCGGTTTGACACACTTTTTTGAACCATACGCGTCAAGTTAAG